>NZ_JBMOWQ010000065.1:0-30944 GCF_049310485.1 Pseudomonas sp. GZD-209 | reverse complement strand
AGAGTGGGGGCCCCACACCCAAGCGGGCATCTCAGGAGATGCGGGCTTGCCCCGCGATGGCCTTCAGACCGAAAACCGCTGCACCAGGGTATTCAAGTCCACCGCCAGCCGCGACAGCGACTGGCTCGCCGCCGAGGTTTGCTCGGCGCCGGCTGAAGACTGATGCGCCAGGTCGCGAATGGTGGTCAGGTTACGGTCCACCTCCCGCGCCACCTGGGCCTGCTGCTCCGACGCACTGGCGATCACCAGGTTGCGCTCGTTGATCTGGCCGATGGCCCCGGCAATCGCTTCCAGCGCCGCTCCAGCGGCATGGGCGCCATCGAGGGTCGAGCGGGCCCGCGCATCACTTTGCTGCATGCCCTGTACGGCACGTTCGGCACCGCCCTGGATAGCCACGATCATCTGTTCGATCTCGCGGGTCGAGGCCTGGGTGCGATGGGCCAGCGCCCGCACTTCGTCGGCCACCACGGCAAACCCGCGCCCGGCCTCGCCGGCCCGTGCCGCCTCGATGGCAGCATTGAGCGCCAGCAGGTTGGTCTGCTCGGCGATCGACCCGATCACCTCCAGCACCTTGCTGATATCGTGCACCTGCTGGGCCAATTGGCCGACCTCTTCGGCATTGCCGGCCACGCCACTGGCCAGCGCTTCAATAGCGGTGACCGTGGCCTGCACCTGTGCGCGGCCCTGGCGGGCGATGCGGTCGGATTCGGCAGAAGCTTCCGAGGTGGCCACGGCATTGCTCGCCACCTCCTCCACCGCCGCGGTCATCTGGTTGACCGCCGTGGCCGCCTGTTCGATCTCCAGGCTCTGCTGCTGCAGGCCGCGGGTGGCATCCTCGGTCACCGCGCTGAGCTCTTCGGAGGCCGACGCCAACTGACTGGCCGAGTCAGAAATCCGCCCGATGGTCTCGCGCAGGCTTTGCTGCATGCTTTTGAGCGCCGCCAGCAAGCGCGCCGGCTCGTCATCGCCATGCACGGCGATCTGCGGCGTCAGGTCGCCGGTGGCAACCGTCTCGGCCACTTTCAGCGATTGCCCGAGGGGGCGCACGATGCTGCGGGTCAGGGCCATGGCCAGCACCACGGTCAATGTCAGGGCCACCAGCAGCAGCCCCATGACCCAGACCCGCGCGGCACTGTAGACCGACTCGGCCGTGGTGGTGGCCAGCCCGGCATGGTGAGTGTTCAGCGCGATCAATTCGTTGAGGCTGGCCGTCATCTGATCGGCAATCTGGTTGATCTCGCCATTGACCAGCGCCGCAGCCGCTTCGATACGGCCATCGCTGGCCAACTGCACCACCTGGCCCTGCAGGGTCATGTACTGGCGTTCGAGGCCCAGGTAGCGGTCGAACAGGGTGCGCTCCTCCGGCAGCACGATCAGCGCGTCATAGCGCTGCTGGGCCTTGCTCAGGCCGGCCTTGATCTCTTCGATGCGGGCACGGTTCTGCTGCTGCGCCGTGCTGTCGGTGTTGACCAGCAGGCGCAGGGTGAGGGCGCGAATGCGCAGCATGTCCTGGCTCATGCTGCCCACCGAGATGATGCTGGGCAGCCAGTTGTCGTCCACCTGCTCGGCCTGCTGACGCATGTTGGTCATCTGTTGCAGGGCAAAACTGCCCAGCGCCACCACCAGCAAGGCCATGATGCCGAAGCCGATCCCGGCGCGCGGGGCGATATTCAAGCGTCTGAGGCTCATTTCAGGATCCCTCCCAAAGGTATTGTTCCGTCGCTTAAAGAAGGTATCGGGCGGCTCGAAATTTGCGTAAGACAAAAACGCGATATCAAAACGCTACTTGTCCTGCTTTGCCGCCTTGGGTAGCACGGCAAGGAAATTGTCACGTGCCAGCCTGTTCGCGACCGCCTCCGGCAGGGCATCGAGAAACGGCTTGAAGCCATGAAGCTGCTCGCCAAGGCTGTCGAAGCACCCCACCAGGTCGGAGCCAAGCATGAACCGCTCAGGGAAGCGCTCTACCAGTTGCAGCCAGGCTTGGCGAGGCACGCCTTCGGCATCCAGCAAGTAAGGCTCGAGCACGCTCCAGGACAGGTCGACGTAAAGATTGGGGTAATCCTCGAGCAGCCGGGTCAGTACCGGCAGCAGAAAGTCCATCTGCGTCTGGTGCCGGTGAATTTCCAGGCTGCTGCCCGCATGGGCCCAGATGAACCGGGTGTGCGGGTGGTTACGCAGAGGCTCCTCGATTTCGGCCAGGTACAGTGGGTTGCGCTCGCGCTTGGACGTGATGTTGGAATGCAGCAGTACCGGCAGATCGCGCTCGGCGGCCAGGTGGTAGATGCGGGTCATGGCCTCGTTGTTGGCCCGCGGCGTATCGCCGCTGGTCAGTGCGGTGAGGTCATCGTGGCGGGTGAACACTTCGCCGATGCCCTGCCACAGCCCCGGATACAGCTCGAGCATGCGCTCGATGTGGCTGACGGCGTTCTTGTCCACCGGGTTGAAACCGGTAAGGAACGGGTGGAAGCGCCGCCGCTGCTCCGGCGCCAGCTTTTCCAGGGCCGCGGCCACGTACAGGTCGGTGGCGCTGTACCAGTAGGCGTCGGCATCATCGCCCGCGTAGTAACGCGGGCGCTTGGGCTCATCCTCATGCCATTTCTTGGCCACCGGGATACCAGAAATCATCGACTGCTCGACCCCGGCCGCGTCCATGGCCTTTAGCAGCGCCGGCATGCCCTCGGTTTCCTGGAAGAAGTCCAGGTAGTGCAAGTGGGCATCGCTGTAACGATAGTCGCGGGCCTGGGCCGACGGATACAGGCATCCGTAGAGCAGCAGGCCGGCGAGGATGCGCACGATCATTGCCGCCTCCTTTGCAGGGTATGGAAAGGGTAGACCGGCCGGCCGCTTTGGCGGTTCAGTGCCAGCACGCGAACCGCTATGCTTGGGGCAGTTCCCCTGCCCACTCCGGAGTACCCCCATGAGCAGCCCCTTGGTCATCCGCCCCCGCGCCGAATCGGTCGAGGGCCAGCCGATCCTGCGCCCGCTGCCCTCGGCCCAGTGCCGCAGCGTCGGGCCATTCGTGTTCTTCGACCATATGCTCGAGACCGACTACGCCCCGGGCAGCGGCATGGATATTCGCCAGCACCCGCATATCGGCCTGTCGACCCTTACCTACCTGTTCGAAGGCGAGATTCAGCACAAGGACAGCCTGGGCTCGGACCAACGTGTGCGGCCAGGGGATGTGAGCTGGATGACGGCGCGAGGCGGCGTGGCCCATGTGGAGCGCACACCTGCCGATCTGCTGGCCAAGGGCTCACGACTGCACGGGCTGCAGGTGTGGCTGGCGTCACCCCGCAAGCACGAGCAGGGCATGCCGAGCTACAGCCATCATCCGGCGGCGAGCCTGCCAGTGAGTGACAGCCTTGGGGTGCAAATCCGCATGATCGCCGGCAATGGCTTTTGCCTGGAGTCGCCAGTGCCGGTGCTCTCCCCTACCCTGTATGCCCACGTGCACATGCAGTCGGCCACGACGCTGACAGTCCCTGCCGAGCATGAGCAACGCGCCTTGTATGTGCTGGACGGTGAACTGTCGCTCAACGACGAGCGCGTGGAGGCCTGCAGCCTGGTCGTGCTGCCGGAGGGCGAAACCATGGTTCTGTACGCCGAAGAAGCGTGCCAGCTGGTGCTGATCGGTGGTGCGGCGCTGGATGGGCCGCGGCGGATGAACTGGAATTTCGTGGCCAGTGACCCGGAGTTGATCGAGCAAGCGCGAGCGCGTTGGGCGGCGGGCGATTGGCCGGTGGTGCCTGGGGAAAACGGGCGGATCGAATTGCCGCGTTGACGTCAGGCCCAGATAGCGGGGCAAGCCCGCTCCCACGGGTGAAGTACAGCCATTGTGGGAGCGGGCTTGCCCCGCGATGGATCAGCGCTGGAACACTTCTTTAAACAGGTTATGCATCGAGCGGAATGCCCGCTCCGACGTGCGTCGGTCGTACTGCATCTTGCCCGGCACATTGGCATTCGGGTCGGTGAACGAGTGCACCGCACCGCCGTAGCTGAGCAACTGCCAGTCGACCTTGGCGGCATTCATCTCGTCTTCGAAGGCCGGCAACTGTTCTTTCGGCACCAGTGGGTCGGATGCACCGTGCAGCACCAGCACAGCGCCTTTGATGCGCTTGGCGTCCTCTGGGTTCGGCGTATCCAGCGTGCCGTGGAACGACACGGCCGCCTTCAGATCGGCACCGGTACGCGCCAGCTCCAAGGCGCAGCAACCGCCGAAGCAGAAGCCGAAGGTAGCCACCTTGCCCGGCTCCAGCAGGGCCTTGGACTGGCCCACCAACTGCGCCAGGGCTTCCTGCATGCGTTTGCGCAGCTCGGCGCGATCGTTCTTCAGCGGCATCATTGCCGCCCCGGCCTCATCGGCATTGGACGGCCGCACCGATTGCCCGTAAAGGTCGGCAATCAACACCACATAGCCCTGCTCCGCCACTTCCTTGGCGATGCGCTCGGCACCTTCGCCAATCCCCATCCAGTTCGGCGCCATCACCAGGCCCGGCTGCGGCAGTGCGCCAGGGGCATAGACCAGGCGGCTTTCATAGGTTTTGCCGGACAGGTGATAAACCAGCGACTCGACGATGACCTTGCTCATTCAGCTCTCCTTGGGCTTTCACGGGAAAACATGAGGTTAGAGTTTACACAGACTTGTGGGAGCGGGTTTACCGGAGTGCCGGACCACCGCGAACACCGGCAAAGCCGGTGCCATGCACCGCGGCGCACGCTTCGCGGTGGTCCGGCACTCCGGTAAACCCGCTGCCACAGGGAACTGGCAAACACCCTCAATAAAAAAGCCCGCCGAAGCGGGCTTTTCTGTGCATCAACTCAAGCAGACAGCTCGACCAGCAGCTTGTTGAGGCGACGGACATAAGCCGCCGGGTCCTTCAGGCTGTCACCGGCCGCCAGTGCCGCCTGGTCGAAGAGGATGTGCGACAGCTCGGCGAAGCGGTCTTCGCTCTGCTCGCCATCGAGCTTCTCGATCAGCGGGTGGCTTGGGTTGAACTCGAAGATCGGCTTGGAATCCGGCACCTTCTGCCCGCTGGCTTCGAGGATCTGGCGCATCTGCAGACCGAGGTCCTGCTCGCCGATGGCGAGGATCGCCGGCGAGTCGGTCAGGCGGTGCGAGACGCGCACTTCGGCAACGCTGTCACCCAGCGCGCCCTTGAGGCGCTCGACCAGGCCTTCCTTGTCCTTGGCCACTTCTTCCTGGGCTTTCTTGTCCTCTTCGGAGTCCAGCTTGCCCAGGTCCAGGTCGCCACGGGCGACATCGACGAAGGCCTTGCCATCGAAATCGCTGAGGTAGCTCATCAGCCACTCGTCGATACGGTCGGTGAGCAGCAGCACTTCGATACCTTTCTTGCGGAAGACTTCCAGGTGCGGGCTGTTCTTGACCTGGGCGTAGGATTCGCCGGTGAGGAAGTAGATCTTGTCCTGGCCTTCCTTGGCACGAGCCAGGTAGTCAGCCAGGGCGACGCTCTGCTCACCACTGTCATCGTGGGTCGAGGCAAAGCGCAGCAGGCCGGCGATCTTCTCTTTGTTGGCGAAGTCTTCGGCCGGGCCTTCCTTCAGCACCTGGCCGAAGTTCTTCCAGAAGCCCTTGTACTGCTCGGGTTCGTTCTTGGCCAGCTTCTCCAGCATGTCCAGCACGCGCTTGGTCAGCGCGGTCTTCATCGAATCGATGATCGGATCCTTCTGCAGGATCTCGCGGGAGACGTTCAGCGACAGGTCGTTGGAATCAACCACGCCTTTGATGAAACGCAGGTACAGCGGCAGGAACGACTCGGCCTGGTCCATGATGAACACGCGCTGTACATAGAGCTTCAGGCCGCGTGGCGCTTCGCGCTGGTAGAGGTCGAACGGTGCGCGGGCCGGCACGTACAGCAGCGAGCTGTACTCGAGCTTGCCTTCGACCTTGTTGTGGCTCCAGGCCAGCGGGTTCTCGAAGTCATGGCCGATGTGCTTGTAGAACTCCTGGTATTCCTCGTCCTTCACCTCGGTGCGCGAGCGGGTCCACAGGGCGCTGGCGCGGTTGACGGTTTCCCATTCCTGCGCCGGTTGCTCTTCACCCTCGGCGGCTTCGGCCTGCTCCTTGGGCAGCTCGATCGGCAGGGCGATATGGTCGGAGTACTTCTTGACGATGTTGCGCAGGCGCCAGCCATCGGCGAACTCGTCTTCACCACTTTTCAGGTGCAGGACGATGCGGGTGCCGCGCTGCGGCTTGTCGACAGTAGCAACTTCGAACTCGCCTTCGCCCTTGGACGACCAGTGCACGCCTTCGGCGGCCGGCAGGCCGGCGCGGCGGCTGAACACGTCAACTTTGTCGGCGACGATGAATGCCGAGTAGAAGCCCACGCCGAACTGGCCGATCAGGTGCGAGTCTTTCTTCTGGTCACCGGTGAGGTTCTTCATGAAGTCGGCGGTGCCGGACTTGGCAATGGTACCCAGGTGCGCGATGACGTCTTCGCGGCTCATGCCGATACCGTTGTCCTCGAGGGTCACGGTGTTGGCGGCCTTGTCGAAGCTCACGCGGATCTTAAGGTCAGCGTCGCCCTCGAGCAGCTCAGGCTTGGCCAGGGCTTCGAAGCGCAGCTTGTCGGCAGCGTCGGAGGCGTTGGAAATCAGCTCGCGGAGGAAGATTTCCTTGTTCGAATACAGGGAATGAATCATGAGGTGCAGCAGTTGCTTGACCTCGGTCTGGAAGCCCAGGGTTTCTTTTTGAGTTTCCACACTCATCGTCTTCAAACTCCAATCTGTTGGTAGGTGACGCCTGGCGACCCCGTGGGCCTGCGTTTCTTGGCGGATGTTAAGCAGATGGGGGCTTGCCCGACCATTTCAAGGGGCTATTCGATCGGTTTCTCGGGTTCGATCTTGAAGTGCGCACGGGCGGTGGCGATGGGCGTGTCGCGATCGGCCTGCCAGGCGGTGATGGCGACGTTGGTCACACGCCGGCCCTGGCGCCACAGCTGGCACTGGGCGAAGGTGTCGCGGTAGTGGCCGGCACGCAGGTAGTCGATGGAAAAATCGATGATTTTCGGGATGCTCGCGCTTTCGCTGTAGATCAGCAGGTACAGCGCCGCGGACAGCTCCATGAAGCCGGCGATGACGCCACCATGGATGGCCGGCAGCAGCGGGTTGCCGATGTTGTTCTCGCAGGCCGGCAGGCGGAACAACAGGTCGTCGCCCTGGCGCTCGCATTCGATGCCGATCAGCCCGGCGTAGGGAATCAGCGCCAGCAACGGGCGGTAATCGCCACGGACGTGGGCTTCGTTCAACTGCTGGCGAGTGCCTGCAGGGATCATTGGCGTGGCTCCTTGAGGCTGTTGCCGAAGCGGATGCCGCCCTTGATGTCCTGGCCCAGGCGCATGAAGGTGCCGACCACCTGGCAGATCGGCTGCGACGGGTCGCCCTGGTAGGCACTGCCACGGGTAAAGATCACGTCGCGGGTGACCCGGTAGCACTGGGCATGGCCATAGATGTCCTTGCCGGCTTCGGCCGGGTGCATGTAGTCGATGCGCAGGTCCAACGTCGGGCATACCTCGAAACGCGGCAGCGCGCATAACGTCGCCATGCCGCAGGTGGTGTCCATCAGCGTGGTCAGAGCACCGCCATGCACCGCGCCGTTCTGCGGATTGCCGACAATCGCCGGCGACCAGGGCAGCACCAGGGTCATGCCTTGGGCATCAGCATGCTGCACGCGCATCTGCAATAACTGGCAGTGTTTCAAGGCCGAGAGAAATCGCTCGGCCATGGCCGTCAATGGCGTATCGTTCATACACCCTCGCTGCATAAAATCAGTGAAAAGTCTATATAGGCCAGGCAGTTATATATCTTTAACATTCGTGGAACTTATCCGCCCGCGGTGAACTCTTAGGAACAAGTAAAGTTATTCCACCCAGGAGAGACACCCCATGCGTAAACCTTTTGCTTTTGCTCTGATGCTGGCCGCTGCCATGGGCCTGGCTGCTTGCGATAAAGCGAGCGAAGACAAAGCCCAGGACGCACAGCAACACGCCGAGCAAGCCCAGGAAAAGATGGGCGAAGCTCAGGATAAGATGAACGAAGCCGCCAAGGAAAACGCCGAAGCCGCCAAAGATCAGGCCGAAGCGCAACAGAAAGCCGCCGAAGAAGCTGCCCCGGCTACTCCGGCCGCCCCAGCGCCGAGCGAGCCTGCCAAGCAGTAATTGGCCAATACAAAAAAACCCGACAATGTCGGGTTTTTTTGTGCCTGTTGCTTTTAGATGAAACGCTTCAGTTGATGGTGGCCGAAGTTTCCTTGCCCGCCTCTACCGCTGCACTTTGCGTGGGCGTGAACACCATCACTTCAAGCACATGGGAGTGGAACTCGCGGCGATAAAGAATGAACACCACCCCGACACTCATGACCATGAACAGCCACGGGCTGATGAACCAGCTCAACATGGCCATGCCGAAGTAGTAAGAACGCAGTCCGAGGTTGAACTGGTTGGCCGCCAGGGATAACACCCGCGCCGCTCGCGACGCGAAGGCATTGCGCTCCAGTTCACTCACCTGGCGCTCGCCGATCATCGGTGCCGAACCCACCAGCACCGCAGCGAAGTTGTACTGGCGCATGCACCAGCTGAAGGTGAAGAAGGCGTAGACGAACACCGTCGCCAGGCACAACAGCTTGATCTCCGACATCCCCTGCGAGGCCTGCTGCACCAGCGGCAGGTCGGCCAACAACGACAGCGCCCGGTCCGAGGCACCGAGCACGGTGAGGATGCCGGCGAGAATGATCAGGGTACTGGAAGCAAAGAACGACGCATTGCGTTCCAGGTTGCCAATCACGCTGGCGTCGGCGATGCGGTTGTCGCGCAGCAGCATGCGGCGCATCCAGTCTTCGCGGTACAAGTGCAGCACGCTGGCCAGGCATGCCGTGTCGCGGCCTTTCCATAACGCATAGCGGGTGTAACCGCCCCAACAGATGGCGAACCAGCATACGGCCAGCAGGTTGCCGAGGTTGTTTTGGATGAAGCTCATGCAGATACCCGCACAGAAAAGAGGTAGACCGGCTTTCGACGCCTGGATTCGGCAAAAGGCACGCGGCATGCAAAAAATCGCGGGGCAAGCCCGCTCCCACGCTCCGGGACTGTGACGCAAACGTGGGAGCGGGCTTGCCCCGCGATAGCGTAGGGGCAGGCAATAAAAAACCCCGCGCCTTCACAGGCAGCGGGGTTTTCGATTTTCACCTGCGGCTGGCACCCTGTTGGCTTGTGGCCGCTGCCAGCCCTCAGGCTTCATCGCATCAGGCCAGCACTTCGCGCGGCTTGCCGAGCATGCGGTCACAGGCCACGGCAACGCCGAGGGTGATCACCGAAGGCACCAGCCAGGCCAGGCCCTGCTCGCTCAGCGGCAGATGGGCCATGGCGTCCGGCAGCATGTGCGCGAGGCTGCTGCCCTTGATCGCATCGACCATGCCGAACAGCAGCGACACCAGCATCACCGGCGCCAGGATGCGCACCGGCGAGTTCCACAGCTCTTTGACGAAGCTCAGGCCCACCACCACGATGCACGGCGGGTAGATCGCGGTGAGTACCGGGATCGAGAACATGATCAGCTTGGTCAGGCCGAGGTTGGAGATCAGCAGCGAGAAGCCCGCCAGGATCACCACCAGGGCGCGGTACGACAGCGGCAGGATCTGGCTGAAGTACTCGGCGCAGGCGCAGGTCAGGCCAACCGCGGTCACCAGGCAGGCCAGGGCGATCAGCACGGCGAGGAAGCCGCTGCCCAGAGAGCCGAAGGTGTGCTGCACATAGGCATGCAGAACGGCCGCACCGTTGGTGGCGCCGGCGGCGATTTCATGGCTGCCCGCGCCCAGGCGGAACAGGCTGATGTACACCAGCGCCAGGCCCACACCGGCGATCAGGCCGGCGATGATGGCGTAACGGGTGATCAGCTTCGGCGACTCCACGCCGCGCGAGCGGATGGCGTTGACGATGACGATGCCGAAGACCAGCGCACCGAGGGTGTCCATGGTCAGGTAGCCGTTGATGAAGCCCTGGGAAAACGGCGCGGCAACGTATTGCGGCTGCGCTTCACCGATGGTGCCCGCCGGCAGCATGAACGCGGCAATGCCGAGGGCGGCCAGGGCGATGATCTTCAGCGGGGCGAGGAAGCGGCCGACGGTATCGAGCAGCTTGCCCGGATACATCGACACAGCCAGCACCACGAGGAAATACACCAGGCTGTAGATGAACAACGCCAGCGGGCTTTCACCGGTCAGCGGGGCCACGCCCACCTCGAACGAGACGGTCGCGGTGCGCGGGGTGGCGAACAGCGGGCCGACCGAGAGGTAGCACACGGCCGCCAGCAGGCCACCGAAGAACTTGCCGATCGGGCTGCTCAGGGCGTCCATGCCGCCACCGACCTTGGCCAGGGCGACCACGGTGATGACCGGCAGGCCTACCGCGGTGACGAGGAAGCCCAGTGCCGCCATCCACACGTGCGGACCGGACTGCAAGCCAACGATGGGCGGGAAGATGATATTGCCGGCGCCAACAAAAAGCGCAAACGTCATAAAGCCAAGCGCCAGGATATCCTGGCCTTTTAACACTTTCATTTAAGGTAGTACCACACTGCTGAAATCGGGGTTCGTGAGGGAATTTCCCCATGAATGAGGGAAATGTTGCCCGGCTTGATGAGCCAGACCCGTTTAGCGTGTCGTTCCCTTTTGGGGCACGGGCACAGAGTGAACGCGTAGGGTAACCGTTTTACCCACTAAACGCACTGCAACGGTGCTGCTTGTCCGATGTGCGTATGTGTTTGTCGTCTGGATGACTCTGTGACGGCAAAAATTTTGTCAGGCATCTAGTGCGCTGTCTGTGCGAAAAAACCTATGAAACCGATCGAGCGTCGCGATCAACGCAACCGGCATCGCCTTGGTCATGACTACAGAACGACCAGAGGGTCTTCAGGATGCCGTGGAAACACCCCACCCAGAAACGACAAAGGCCACCCGAAGGTGGCCTTTGTGCGCGTGGGGGGTACTACGTGTTACTTACTTCTTGGCTTCCCAGCCAGTCAGCTCGGCCAGGGCCTTGCCGATGTCAGCCAGGGAACGCACGGTTTTCACACCAGCGTCCTGCAGCGCGGCGAATTTCTCGTCCGCAGTGCCCTTGCCGCCGGAAATGATGGCGCCAGCGTGGCCCATACGCTTGCCCGCAGGAGCGGTCACACCCGCGATGTAGGAAACCACTGGCTTGGTCACGTGGGCCTTGATGTAGGCCGCAGCTTCTTCTTCAGCCGAACCGCCGATCTCACCGATCATGACGATCGCTTCGGTCTTCGGGTCTTCCTGGAACAGCTTCAGGATGTCGATGAAGTTGGAGCCCGGGATCGGGTCACCGCCGATGCCGACGCAGGTCGACTGGCCGAAGCCGGCGTCGGTGGTCTGCTTGACAGCTTCGTAGGTCAGGGTGCCGGAACGCGACACGATACCGACCTTGCCTGGCAGGTGGATGTGGCCTGGCATGATGCCGATCTTGCACTCGCCCGGGGTGATGACACCTGGGCAGTTAGGGCCGATCAGGGTAACGCCCAGCTCGTCGCACTTGACCTTGGCGTCCAGCATGTCGAGGGTAGGGATACCCTCGGTGATGCAGACGATCAGCTTGATGCCGCCGAAGGCAGCTTCCAGGATCGAGTCTTTGCAGAACGGAGCCGGTACGTAGATCACCGAAGCGTCAGCGCCGGTCGCTTCCACAGCTTCCTTGACGGTGTTGAACACCGGCAGGCCCAGGTGGGTGGTGCCACCCTTGCCTGGGGTTACGCCGCCGACCATCTTGGTGCCGTAGGCGATGGCTTGTTCGGAGTGGAAAGTACCCTGCGAGCCGGTGAAGCCCTGGCAGATGACTTTGGTGTCTTTATTGATCAGGACGCTCATTACTTGCCCTCCGCAGCTTTTACAACTTGTTGAGCAGCGTCGGTCAGGCTGGTTGCCGCAATGATGTTCAAACCGCTTTCTGCCAGTACTTTAGCGCCCAGTTCAGCGTTGTTGCCTTCGAGGCGAACGACGACCGGAACTTTAACGCCGACTTCTTTCACTGCACCGATGATGCCTTCGGCAATCATGTCGCAGCGAACGATGCCGCCGAAGATGTTGACCAGAACGGCCGCGACATTGCTGTCGGACAGAATGATCTTGAACGCTTCGGTAACGCGCTCTTTGGTGGCACCGCCGCCAACGTCGAGGAAGTTGGCTGGTTTGCCGCCGTGCAGGTTGACGATGTCCATGGTACCCATGGCCAGGCCGGCACCGTTGACCATGCAGCCGATGTTGCCTTCCAGCGCGACGTAGTTCAGCTCGAAGCTGGCTGCGTGGGCTTCACGAGGATCGTCCTGGGACGGGTCGTGGAAGGTTTTCAGCTTAGGCTGACGGTACATGGCGTTTGCGTCGATGTTGATCTTCGCATCCAGGCAGTGCAGGTCGCCGTCGGCCTTGATGACCAGCGGGTTGACTTCCAGCAGGGCCAGGTCGTGTTCTTTGAACAGCTTGGCCAGGCCTACGAAAATCTTGGCGAACTGTGCAACTTGCTTGCCTTCCAGACCCAGCTGGAATGCCAGTTCACGACCCTGGAACGGCTGAGCGCCGACCAGCGGATCGATAGTCGCCTTGATGATCTTCTCAGGAGTTTCGTGAGCGACCTTCTCGATGTCCACGCCACCTTCGGTGGAAGCCATGAACACGATGCGGCGGCTCGAGCGATCGACTACAGCGCCCAGGTACAGCTCTTTGGCGATGTCAGTGCAGGATTCGACCAGGATCTTGGTCACTGGCTGACCGTTGGCGTCGGTCTGGTAGGTCACCAGACGCTTGCCCAGCCACTGGGCAGCGAACGCCTTGGCGTCTTCCTTGCTGCGAACCAGCTTGACGCCGCCCGCTTTACCGCGACCACCCGCGTGAACCTGGGCCTTAACAACCCACTCGGAACCGCCGATCTTGTCGCAGGCTTCTGCTGCAGCTTCAGGGGTGTCGACTGCGAAACCCTTGGAAACTGGCAGGCCGTATTCAGCGAACAGCTGCTTACCCTGATACTCGTGAAGATTCATGCTTTTTACCGTCTTCGTTAGGTACTGCGCTTCGGCGCTGCGCCATTACTGGCGCCGCACCACCTGTGACCGTTGACCCCGGGTTTTCCCGTGTGATCCGGTCCGGCGGACGTTCCGCGGTGAGTCTTGCACGCAAGACCCACGACGGGCAGCCCGCCGTGGTTTCTTATAATTAACGCTTCTTACGGTTGGCGACGTGAATGGCACCGCCATTCACTGCCAGCGCTGCTTCATGCAGCGCTTCGGACAGGGTTGGATGGCTGAAGACCATCATGCCCAGATCCTCGGCACTGGTGCCGAATTCCATTGCGATCGCGCCCTGCTGAACCAGCTCGGCAGCGGACGGGCCGATCACGTGCACACCCAGTACGCGGTCGGTCTTGGCATCGGCGATGACCTTGACGAAACCACCGGTGTCGTTGGCTGCCATCGCACGGCCGCTGGCCGCGAACGGGAAGGTGCCCACGTTAACCTCAACGCCTTCGGCTTTCAACGCCTGTTCGGTCTTGCCGACCCACGCGATTTCCGGGTGGGTGTAGATAACCGACGGGATCAGGTCGTAGTTCATCTGGGCTTTGTGGCCCTTGATGCGCTCGACGACCATGATGCCCTCTTCCGAGGCCTTGTGGGCCAGCATCATGCCGCGAACCACGTCACCGATGGCGAACACGCCCGGTACGCTGGTGGCGCAGTGATCGTCGACGAAGATGTAGCCACGCTCGTCGATGGTCACGCCGCTGTCGGCGGCCAGCAGATCGGTGGTCACCGGACGACGGCCGACCGCGACGATCAGCTTGTCGAAGGTGATCTTCTGCTCGCCTTCGGCGTTGGTGTAGGTCACTTCGACTTCGTTGCCGTTGACTTTCGAGCCGGTCACGCGCGCGCCCAGCTTGATGTCCAGGCCTTGCTTGGTCAGGGTCTTCTGGGCTTCTTTCGACACGGCGGTGTCGGCAGCCATCAGGAAGGTGTCCAGGGCTTCCAGTACGGTGACTTCAGCACCCAGGCGAGCCCAGACCGAACCCAGCTCCAGGCCGATCACGCCAGCACCGATAACGCCCAGGCGCTTCGGAACGGTCTGGAATTCCAGGGCGCCGGTGGAGTCGACGATGACGTTCTGGTCGACCGGAGCCGGCGGAATGTCGATCGGACGCGAGCCGGAAGCCAGGATCACGTTCTCGGCTTCGATGACTTCGGTGGTGCCGTCAGCCTTGGTGACTTCGACTTTCTTGCCAGCCAGCAGCTTGCCGTGGCCTTGGATCGAAGTAACGCCGTTGGCCTTGAACAGGGTGGCAACACCGCCGGTCAGGTTCTTGACGATACCGGCCTTGCGGCCAACCATCGCAGCGACGTCCATCTTCACTTCGCCAGTGGAGATACCGTGGACGTTGAAGCTCTCTTTGGCTTCCTTGTATTTCCAGGAGCTGTCCAGCAGCGCCTTGGAAGGAATGCAACCTACGTTCAGGCAGGTGCCGCCCAGGGCCAGCTTGCCCTCGGCGTCGGTGTACTTCTCGATACAGGCAGTCTTCAGACCGAGTTGGGCAGCCTTGATGGCAGCTACATAGCCGCCAGGACCTGCACCAATCACCACTACGTCGAATTTCTGGGTCATAAAAGATTCCTTATCAGCTACAAGCTACAAGCCGTGTGCCGCCCAACCCCTGCTTCCTGTGAAACAGGGGCCGACGACCGCACGACTAGTTGATTAGATGTCCAGCAGCAGGCGAGACGGATCTTCCAGCAGGTTCTTGATGGTTACCAGGAAGGTTACCGCTTCCTTGCCGTCGATCAGGCGGTGATCGTAGGACAGCGCCAGGTACATCATCGGGCGGATTACCACTTGGCCGTTGATGGCCATCGGACGCTGGATGATGTTGTGCATGCCGAGAATGGCAGCCTGTGGCGGGTTGACGATCGGGGTCGACATCATCGAGCCGAAGGTACCACCGTTGGTGATGGTGAAGGTACCGCCGGTCATCTCTTCGATCGACAGTTTGCCGTCACGGGCTTTCTTGCCGAAGGTGGCGATGCCGTTCTCGATTTCTGCCAGGCTCATCGACTCGGCGTTACGCAGAACCGGAACCACCAGGCCGCGGTCGCTGGAGACGGCAACGCCGACGTCAGCAAAACCGTGGTAGACGATGTCGTTGCCGTCGATCGAGGCGTTGACTGCCGGGAAGCGCTTCAGCGCTTCGGTAGCGGCCTTGACGAAGAACGACATGAAGCCCAGGCGTACGCCGTTGTGGGTCTTCTCGAACAGGTCCTTGTACTTCGAACGCAGGGCCATGACTTCGGTCATGTCGACTTCGTTGAAGGTGGTCAGCATGGCCATGTTCGACTGGGCTTCGACCAGACGCTCGGCGATCTTGGCGCGCAGGCGGGTCATCGGCACGCGCTTCTCGGTGCGGTCGCCAGCGGCAACCACAACAGCGGCGGCGGCAGCAGCAGGCTTGGCGGCCGGAGCGGCGGCAGGAGCCGACTTCTTGTTGGCAACGGCTGCAACAACGTCTTCCTTGGTGATGCGACCACCTTTGCCGGTGCCGGCAACGGCAGCCAGGTCGATGCCGTTCTCTTCAGCCAGCTTGCGCGCGGCTGGAGCGGCGACCGGGTCGTCTTCGCCAGCGTCGGCGGCAGCGGCAGCCGGAGCAGCAGCCGGGGCAGCAGCGCCGCCTTCAACGATCGAACCCAGCACTTCGTCGGACAGGACAGTGTCGCCCTCGCCCTTGACGATGGCGCCCAGCACGCCGTCGGCGGTGGCCAGCACTTCCAGGACGACCTTGTCGGTCTCGATGTCGACGATCAGCTCGTCACGCTTGACGGCGTCGCCCGGCTGCTTGTGCCAGGTGGCAACGGTGCCATCGGCAACCGATTCCGGGAAGGTTGGGGCTTTGATCTCGATAGCCATTATCTGTGTTTCCTTAAATTCGGTTTCAGGTGCGCGAAGGCGTTAGACAGTGAAGGCGTCTTGCAGCAGTTTTTCCTGCTGTTCGGCGTGCTTCGAAGCGTAACCACAGGCTGGCGCGGCAGAAGCGTCGCGGCCGGCGTATTCCAGGACCAGTGCCTTGTTGTGGCGACCCAGGATACGGCGCATGTGGTGCTGGCTGCTGTACCAGGCGCCCTGGTTCATCGGTTCTTCCTGACACCACACTGCATGCTTGAGGTTGGTGTAAGGCGCGAGGATTTCGATCAGGTCGTCCTCAGGGAACGGATACAGCTGCTCGATACGCACGATGGCGATGTCTTCGCGGCCTTCGGCACGGCGTTTTTCCAGCAGGTCGTAGTAGACCTTGCCGCTGCACAGGATCAGACGTTCGACCTTGGCCGGATCGAGGGTGTCGATTTCCGGGATCACGGTCTGGAACGAGCCTTCTGCCAGGTCTTCCAAGGTCGAGATGGCCAGCTTGTGGCGCAGCAGCGACTTCGGCGTCAGGACGATCAGCGGCTTGCGCAGCGGACGGATGACCTGGCGACGCAGCAGGTGGTAGATCTGTGCCGGGGTGGTCGGTACGCAGACCTGGATGTTGTGCTCGGCGCACAGCTGCAGGTAACGCTCCAGACGCGCGGAGGAGTGCTCCGGGCCCTGCCCTTCATAACCGTGTGGCAGCAGCATGGTCAGACCGCACAGGCGGCCCCACTTGTGCTCGCCGCTGGTGATGAACTGGTCGATCACCACTTGCGCACCGTTGGCGAAGTCGCCGAACTGGGCTTCCCAGATCACCAGCGCGTTCGGCGTGGTGGTCGAGTAGCCGTATTCGAAGGCCAGTACCGCTTCTTCCGACAGGAAGGAGTCGTACAGGTCGAAGCGCGGCTGGCCCGGGAACAGGTTCTGCAGCGGTACGTAGGTGCTGGCGTCCTTCTGGTTGTGCAGCACCGCGTGACGGTGCGAGAAGGTGCCACGGCCGATGTCCTGGCCGGTCATGCGGATCGGGTGACCTTCGAACTGCAGGGTGGCGTAGGCCATGGTCTCTGCATAACCCCAGTTGATCGGCAAGCCACCGGCCTGCATCTTCTGGCGATCTTCGTAGATCTTCGACACCTGACGCTGAACCACGAAACCTTCCGGCAGCTCAAGCAGCTTGGCCGACAGGTCCTGCAGGGTCTTGAGGTCGAAGCGGGTGTCGTGACGCGCAGTCCAGGCGTGGCCCAGGTACGGACGCCAGTCGACGAACAGCTCGCGGTTCGGCTCCTTGACCAGGCTTTTCACCACGTGCAGGCCGTTGTCCAGCGCGTTGCGGTATTCGTCGATCTTGGCCTGAGCACGCTCGGCGTCGATACGGCCGGCGCTGATCAGTTGATCGGCATACAGCTCGCGGGTGGTGCGCTGCTTGGTGATCTGCTGGTACATCAGCGGCTGGGTGCCGTTCGGCTCGTCAGCCTCGTTGTGGCCGCGACGACGGTAGCAGACCAGGTCGATGACCACGTCACGCTTGAACTGCATGCGGTAATCGATGGCCAGCTGGGTAACGAACAGCACGGCTTCCGGGTCATCACCGTTCACGTGCAGGATCGGCGCCTGGATCATCTTGGCGACGTCGGTGCAGTACTCGGTGGAACGCGAGTCCAGCGGGTTGCTGATGGTGAAACCAACCTGGTTGTTGATCACGATGTGCACGGTACCGCCGGTCTTGAAACCGCGGGTCTGCGACATCTGGAAGGTTTCCAGCACCACGCCTTGGCCGGCGAATGCGGCGTCACCGTGGATCGAGATCGGCAGCACCTTGTCACCGACCGTGTCGTTGCGACGGTCCTGACGGGCACGCACCGAACCTTCCACCACTGGCGAGACGATTTCCAGGTGGGAAGGGTTGAACGCCATGGCCAGGTGAACTTCGCCACCCGGGGTCATCACGTTGGAGGAGAAGCCCTGGTGATACTTCACGTCACCGGAGCCCAGCTCGTTCATCTTCTTGCCTTCGAACTCGTCGAACAGCTCGCGCGGGTTCTTGCCGAAGGTGTTGACGAGCACGTTCAGGCGGCCGCGGTGGGCCATGCCGATCACGACTTCCTTGGTGCCGTACGAGCCGGAACGCTGGATCATCTCATCGAGCATCGGGATCAGGCTTTCGCCGCCTTCCAGGCCGAAGCGCTTGGTGCCTGGGTACTTGGTGCCCAGGTACTTCTCCAGGCCCTCACCGGCCGTGACGCGCTCGAGCAGGTGCGCCTGCACGTCGGCGGAGAATTCAGGACGGCCACGCACGCTTTCCAGACGCTGCTGGAACCAGCTGCGCTGCTCGGAATCGACGATGTGGGTGAACTCGGCGCCAATGGTGCGACAATATGTCTTCTGCAGTGCTTCGAAGATTTCGCGTAGGCTCGCTTCCTCTTTGCCGAAGAACAGGTCGCCGGCACGGAAGGTCGTATCAAGATCGGCATTGGTCAAGCCGTAGTGATTGATCGACAGGTCTACGGGCGCAGGACGCTGCCACAACCCCAACGGGTCGAGCTTGGCAGCCTGATGGCCGCGCATACGATAGGCCTGGATCAGTCGCAGCACTTCAACCTGCTTCTTCTCGTGTTCACTGCTCACGCTCCCGGCGGAAACCGGTTGGGCGCGGCGCTGGTTCTTTGCCAGCAGTACGAAATGGTCGCGGATTGTCGAGTGCGATACATCGGTAGCGGTGCTGCCGTCGGCGGGCAACTTCTGGAAGTAAGTGCGCCACTCTTCTGGCACAGCGTTAGGGTCGTGCAGGTAGAGCTCATAAAGCTCTTCCACATATGCAGCGTTACCACCTGAAAGGTGGGCGCTATCCCACATGCGCTGCATCACGCTTTCTTGCATGCTTGGTCACCCTCGGTTAGGGGACTGATCGGCGAGAGCCACAGCAAACCTGGAAAAGTCCGAACACAGCGACTGAACCACGCCACTTGGATCTTGCTGATTTTCCGGGTACCAGCCCGGAAAGCCCCTGCTGGTCTCATATCTTCATAGGTAATGGGCGCGGGCTTTGTGGGCCCTAGCCCGAGTTTTACCTCAGTGCGGGCTCACCACCCGCACCTCGGCTTACTGCAGGTACAACGCTTTGAATCAGGTGCCGCTTTGCAGCAGCATGTTACGTACGTGACCGATTGCCTTGGTCGGGTTCAGACCCTTGGGGCAAACGTTCACGCAGTTCATGATCCCGCGGCAGCGGAATACGCTGAACGGGTCATCCAGGGACGCCAGGCGCTCCTGAGTCTTGGTGTCGCGGCTGTCGGCCAGGAAACGGTAGGCCTGCAGCAGTGCGGCGGGGCCCAGGAACTTGTCCGGGTTCCACCAGAACGATGGGCAGGAGGTCGAGCAGCAGGCGCACAGAATGCACTCGTACAGACCGTCCAGCTTGTCACGCTCTTCCGGCGACTGCAGACGCTCGATGGCCGGAGCCGGGGTGTCGTTCTGCAGGAATGGCTTCACCTTCTCGTACTGCTTGTAGAAGATGCTCATATCGACCACCAGGTCACGAATGACCGGCAGGCCTGGCAGCGGACGCAGCACCAGCTTGTTGCCCTTGACCACGCCCGACAGCGGGGTGATGCAGGCCAGGCCGTTCTTGCCGTTCATGTTCATGCCATCGGAACCGCACACGCCTTCACGGCAGGAGCGACGGTACGAGAAGCCCTCGTCCTTTTCCTTGATCAGTGCCAGCACGTCCAGAACCATCAGGTCCTTGCCGCCGGTATCGACGTCGAACGACTCCATCTTGGGCGCCGAGTCGGTGTCGGGGTTGTAGCGATAAACTTCGACTTTCAACATAGCAGCCACCCTTAGTAAGTCCGGATTTTTGGCTCGAAGGCCGGAACGGTCTTCGGCGCAAAGTTGACGCCACGCTTGGCAACGCGCTTCTCACCCGGGTAGTACAGGGTGTGGCACAGCCAGTTCTCGTCGTCACGGTCTTCGAAGTCTTCACGGGCGTGCGCGCCGCGGGACTCTTTACGGGCTTCGGCCGCAATGGCGGTAGCTTCGGCAACTTCCAGCAGGTTCTGCAGCTCCAGCGCTTCGATACGCGCGGTGTTGAAGGCCTGGGACTTGTCGTTGATCTTGACGTTGGCGATGCGGTCACGCAGACCGGCCAACTGCTCGATACCCTTCTGCATGTATTCGCCGGTACGGAATACACCGAAGTAGTTCTGCATGCAGCTCTGCAGCTCGCGCTTCAGGCTGGCAACGTCTTCGCCGGTGGCACGCTCGTTGAGCTTGTTCAGGCGGCTGAGGGCAACATCGATGTCGGTGTCGCTGGCGTCGAGATGCTCGATGCCGTCGCTCAGCGCCTTCTCCAGGTGCAGGCCGGCAGCACGGCCGAACACCACCAGGTCGAGCAGCGAGTTGCCGCCCAGGCGGTTGGCACCGTGAACCGATACGCACGCCACTTCACCTACGGCGAACAGGCCAGGGATGATGTGATCCTTGCCTTCTTCGTCCATGGTGATGGCCTGGCCATGGATGTTGGTGGCAACGCCGCCCATCATGTAGTGGCAGGTCGGAACGACCGGCACCGGCGCGACGACCGGGTCGACGTGGGCGAAGGTCTTGGACAGTTCGCAGATACCTGGCAGGCGGCTGTGCAGCACTTCCTCGCCCAGGTGGTCCAGCTTCAGCAGTACGTGGTCCTTGTTCGGGCCCACGCCGTTGCCGGCGATGATCTCTTTGACCATGGAACGGGCAACCACGTCGCGGCCAGCCAGGTCCTTCGCGTTCGGCGCGTAACGCTCCATGAAGCGCTCGCCGTGGGCGTTGATCAGGTAGCCACCTTCACCGCGGCAGCCTTCGGTAACCAGTACACCGGCGCCGGCGATACCGGTCGGGTGGAACTGCCACATCTCGATGTCCTGCACCGGTACACCGGCACGCAGGGCCATGCCGATACCGTCACCGGTATTGATCAGGGCGTTGGTGGTGGAGGAGTAGATACGGCCTGCACCGCCCGTGGCCAGTACGGTGGCCTTGGACTTGATGTACATGGTTTCGCCGGTTTCGATGCAGATCGCGATCACACCGACGAAGGCGCCGTCCTGGTTCTTCACCAGGTCTACGGCGTAGTACTCATTAAGGAAGGTGGTGCCTGCTTTCAGGTTGCCCTGGTACAGGGTGTGCAGCAGCGCGTGACCGGTACGGTCGGAAGCTGCGCAGGTACGGGCGGCCTGGCCACCTTTACCGAAGTCCTTGGACTGGCCACCGAACGGACGCTGGTAGATACGGCCGGTTTCGGTACGCGAGAACGGCAGACCCATGTGGTCCAGCTCGAAGACCGCAGCCGGGCCTTCCTGACACATGTATTCGATCGCGTCCTGGTCACCGATGTAGTCGGAGCCCTTGACGGTGTCGTACATGTGCCAGCGCCAGTCGTCGTTCGGGTCGGCCGAAGCGATGGCGCAGGTGATGCCGCCCTGGGCGGAAACGGTGTGCGAACGGGTCGGGAACACCTTGGTGACTACGGCAGTCTTGTGGCCGCCTTGAGCCAGTTGCAGCGCTGCGCGCATGCCTGCGCCGCCGCCACCGATGATGATGGCGTCGAACGAAATGGTTGGAATGTTAGCCATGAATCAGATACCCCAGAGAATCTGCACACCCCAGACGAAGTACGCGAACATCGCAACGCCGCATACAGCCTGGAACAGGAAACGGATCGCAGTCGCCGACTTGCCGAACGCCATCGGCGTCAGGTAGTCGGTGGCAATGGTCCACATGCCGACCCAGGCGTGAGCGCCCAGAGCGACGAGTGCCAGCAGACTGAAGATGCGCATCGCGTTGTTGGTGAACAGACCGTGCCACTGGGCATAGTCGATCCCTGGGTGAACGGCGAGGTAGCCGATCAGGAAGATGAAATAAGCCGCGAGAACGACCGCCGAGACGCGCTGCGCCATCCAGTCGTAGAGGCCCGAACGCGAGAGGTTCGTGACGTTAGTTACCATACCCAAACTCCTGCCAGAACGATCAGCACCACGGAGATGACGATCACGATTTTCGAGCCCAGCTTGCCGCCTTCCAGCGTCTCACCGACACCCATGTCCATGATCAGGTGGCGCACACCTGCGACGAGGTGGTACAGCAGGCCGGACAGCAGGCCCCAGGTCACCAGTTTGGCCAGCGGACTGGTCAGACACGCCTTCACCTCGGCAAAGCCTTCCTCGGAACCCAGCGAATTGCCCAATGCGTAGAGCATGATGGCAATGCCGAGGAACAGGATGACGCCGGAAATACGGTGAAGAATGGACGTGTATGCGGTGATCGGGAGTTTGATGGTCCTTAGGTCTAGGTTTACAGGTCGTTGGCTTTTCACGGCTTTTTTCACACTGAAGAGCCCCTAGCGAACAGGGCAAAGTTGTTGGTAAGTGTACTGGTCAGGTACCCACCACCCAGGAGAGCACGACACCCAGCAGGGCAGGCTTGAAAGCCTCTGGGAGTCGGCTGCCGAGTATAGACAGTTAGGCTGCTTATGACAACGCAAGGGACTCGCCCGAATAGCGCATTGCCTTTAGTGAACAAAAGGCGTAAACGGGCGAGAATTTCGTGAAAAATCAGGCCTCAGAGGGCGTTTCAACCAGCCTTTAGGCAAATTGACATTCGAATTTATCCCTCTATAGTGGTGCGGGCCCTGCGTGGGGGGTCTGTCTGATGATTTCAAGCATTAATAGGAGGCCACATGGCTGACAAAAAAGCGCAGTTGGTCATCGAGGGCAATGCCCCCGTCGAGCTGCCCATTTTAACCGGCACCGTTGGTCCTGATGTTATCGACGTCCGCGGGTTGGGGGCATCCGGCCACTTCACCTTCGACCCCGGCTTCATGGCGACCGCTTCGTGCGAGTCGAAGATCACCTACATTGATGGTGACAAGGGCGTGCTGCTGCACCGCGGCTACCCGATCGAGCAACTGGCCGAACAGTCGGACTACCTCGAAACCTGCTACCTGCTGCTCAACGGCGAACTGCCGAATGCCGAGCAGAAGGCCCAGTTCGTCAGCACCGTCAAGAACCACACCATGGTTCACGAGCAGCTGAAGTCGTTCTTCAACGGTTTCCGTCGCGACGCCCACCCGATGGCGGTGATGTGCGGTGTGGTCGGCGCCCTGTCGGCGTTCTATCACGACTCGCTGGACATCAATAACCCGCAACACCGCGAAATCTCCGCGGTGCGCCTGGTCGCCAAGATGCCGACCCTGGCCGCGATGGTTTACAAGTACTCCATGGGCCAGCCCATGATGTACCCGCGCAACGACCTGTCGTATGCGGAAAACTTCCTGCACATGATGTTCAACACGCCGTGCGAGATCAAACCGATCAGCCCAACGCTGGCCAAGGCCATGGACCGGATCTTCATCCTCCACGCCGACCACGAGCAGAACGCCTCCACCTCCACCGTGCGCCTGGCAGGTTCCTCGGGTGCCAACCCGTTCGCCTGTATCGCTGCCGGTATCGCCGCACTGTGGGGCCCGGCCCACGGCGGTGCGAACGAAGCCGTACTGACCATGCTCGATGAAATTGGCGATGTCTCGAACATCGACAAGTACATCGCCAAGGCCAAGGACAAGAACGATCCGTTCAAGCTCATGGGCTTCGGTCACCGCGTGTACAAGAACCGCGACCCGCGCGCCACCGTGATGAAGAAGACCTGCGACGAAGTCCTCAGCGAACTCGGCATCAAGAACGATCCGCAACTCGAACTGGCCATGCGCCTGGAAGAGATCGCACTGACCGATCCGTACTTCGTCGAGCGCTCGCTGTACCCGAACGTGGACTTCTACTCGGGCATCATCCTCAAGGCCATCGGCATCCCGACCAGCATGTTCACCGTGATCTTCGCCCTGGCACGTACCGTGGGCTGGATCTCGCACTGGAAGGAAATGCTCTCCAGCCCGTACAAGATCGGCCGCCCGCGCCAGCTGTACACCGGCTACGAGAAGCGCGACATCGTCGAGCTGAAGGACCGCAAGTAAGCCTTCTGAGCCGAACGCAAAAAAGGCCGCCCCTCGGGGCGGCCTTTTTCGTTGCGATCCAGCGCTACACGGGTGACCGCTGACAGCTGCTCAGGGCCTCTCGGCTTTTTCGCGCAGCCCTTTGAGGGTATTGAACGGCGCATCCACCACAAACTTGTTGGCCAGCCACGACGGCACGCTGCCACCTGGCTCGGTGTGTACCTGATAAGTCACTTCGGTACTGTCACCCTTGGGTACCAGCTTCCAGAAACCCTGCACTTGGGCAACACGCACGTAGCCGCTTTCTTCCGGCAGGTACTTGGGCTGCTCTTCAAGCGTGCGGGTCAAGCTGCCATCGCTGCCCTGGACCGTAGTGATGTGCAATACCGAGTCACGCGGAGTCACCGGCCACGGCGTATTGAACTGGGTGTAGGTCCAGCTCTGGTCACCTTCATGCTTCAGCAGTTTCTGCGACTTGCATTCATGCACCCAGGCGCAGGCCCCAGCTACGTCCTCCTGCAACGCCCTGACCTTGGCCAGCGGCGCCTTGATCAGCGTTACACCACGGTAAGCCTTGTACTTTGAGCCCGGCACTTCGCTGAGCGACACCTTGATGCCCTCCTCGTCCTTGGCCACCTGCCAGCTTTCAGCCCAGGCTGCCGGCGCCAACAGCACACTCAGGCCACACAACACAGCAACACGCTTGAACGATCTCATTATCTTGTTCCTTGTTGTAGAAGATCCGCACAGTCACGCCGCCGTCATTTGCTCCAGCCAACCAATGATGCGAATGGCTTCGTCACGATCATTGCCGCAGACATCCACCTCTGCCTTGAAGCCACCACACACCTTCGGCCGTTCGGGCTTGCCGAACAGGGCACAGAGGTTGTCGATGGACAGGTGCAGGCAGCGCTCGCCGGCCGGCTTGCCTTGCGGCATTCCCGGAATGGCTGAGCTGATGGACGGGGCGATGCAGCAGGCACCACAGCCCTCACGGCATTTCATGACAACAGGACTCCCAGGAGCAAAGCGGGACGAACGTCCCTGGATACTAACCGCTCAAACATACGTTTGAAATTGCCAAGCAGATGAAATCGCCAGTGACCCGGCAGTCAGTTGCGGAATTCGAATTCGATGGCCGCGCCCTCTACATCGCGACGGCTGTCATTGCGCAGCTGCAGCTGCATTTCATTGTTGATCAGCCGGCCATTGAGCTGGAACGGGCTGTCATCAGTGACCGGCTTTTCGCTGAACATGGAAGGCAGCAATGGCTTGCGGGGCGACGCCGCATCGCCAACGTCCGGCTTGAGGTGCTTGACCATGTCGGTCGGCAGACTGAGGTCGAGCTTCGCGGCGGGCACAGGCTGACTGGCCACCTTGCTCACGCCCTTGCTGCGAGTGACAGGTTTCTGCTTGGGCTTAGGCTTGACCGCCGGCTTGGCAGGCGCTTTGGCCACAGGTTTCGCCGCCACCTTGCTCACAGGCTTGGCAGCCTTGCCCTGCTGCGCCTGTTCCTTGGCCGGCGGTTGCGCGGCGTGCACCAAGCCCCCCGAATACCAGGGTAGCGATAAGGACAGAATCAGTGCCAGAGGGCGAAGCGCTTTCATGAATACCGGGAGCAGGCTGGGAAAACGCGTATGCTCCCTGTTCCCCGCCCTTCTGACAAGCCTACATAAGCAAGCCAGCCGACTCCCGGCACAGTTGCTGGGCCAGCAAGCCCAGGGTCATTACCGCCCGTTCGGCCTCTTTGTTCCATGGAATACCGCAGTTGAGCCGGATGCAGTGGTTGAATTGCTCGGTATTGCTGAAGATCAACCCCGGCGCGATGCTGATGCCCTGCTCCAGCGCACGCACGTGCAACTCTTGGGTGTTGACCCGCCCAGGCAGGCTGACCCACAGGATAAAACCACCTGTCGGCCGGGTCATCTGCGTACCCTCCGGGAAATGCTGCTGCACCGCCAACTGGTAGGCACTGAGGTTCTTGCGATACTCCTGACGGATATAGCGTAGATGGCGGTCGTAACCGCCGTTTTCCAGGTAGGCCGCCACCCCCATCTGCGTCACGCTGCAGGCCGAGTGCGTGGTGAAGGTCTGCAGGCGCTGGATCTCGTCCCGATAACGGCCGGCGACCATCCAGCCGACCCGCACCCCCGGCGACAGCGTCTTGGAGAAGCTCGAACAGTAAATCACCCGATCGAGGCGGTCGAAGGCCTTGAGCGCCTTGGTGCGCCCCTGCTCGAACATCAGCTCGCCATAGATGTCATCCTCGACGATCTGAATATCGAAGTCCGAGGCCAGGCGCAGCAGTTGCTTCTGCCGCTCTTCGGGGATGGTGCCGCCCAAGGGGTTGCTCAAGCGCGCGGTCAGCACCAACGCCTTGATCGACCATTGATTGGCAGCCAGCTGCAACGCTTCGAGGCTGATACCGGTGGAGGGGTCGCTGGGAATCTCGATCACCTTCAACCCCAGCAGGTCGGCCAGCTGCAGCAAACCGTAGTAGGTTGGCGACTCGGCGGCAATCAGGTCACCCGGGCGCGTCAGCACCCGCAACGACATCTGCAGCGCATCGACACAACCATGGGTCACCACCACTTCGCGCGGGTCGACCAGCACGCCGGCATCGCGCATGCGAATGGCAATCTGCCTGCGCAGCGGCTCGAAGCCAGGGCTGAACATGTAGCTGAAGGCACGCGGGCTGTGGAAGCGGGTCACCTTGGCGATTTGCTGGTGCAGGGCACGCACCGGCAGGTAATCGACATGAGGCACTGCCGCACCGAAGGGGAATACGCCGTCGCGCCGCGCTTCGGTCAACACCTGCTGGATGATACTGGCGCGGGTAACCAGCCCAGGGCGTTCGACCCTGGCGATATCCGGCGTCTGCGCGGTAAGGGCCGGCGTCTGGTGTACGTAGTAGCCCGACTGTGGCCGCGCACGAATGAGGCCCTGGTCCTCGAGATTGGCATACGCCTGCAGCACGGTGGCATGACTGACGTTGAGCTGGGCGCTCATCTTGCGCACCGAGGGCACCCGCTCACCAGGCTGATAGACACCACGGCGGATGTCATCGGCCAGTTGCTGGGCGATGCGCTGGTACAACAGCAGGTTGGTCATGGCGTGTTCTCGAAGCGCGGACGGGATCGTTGTTCTTGTGCGACTCACAGCTGAGCCAGAATACCGTAACAGTTGCAAAGTGTACTGGGACAGATCGCAGGATAGTCAACAATACAGTTGCGTGACAGCTACAAGATGAACAACAACGGCCGTGCGCCGACGAACGCAGGGAACACAGGGCCGCATCGCGACCCTGCGGGAGCTGGCTCAGCGCGCTGGCGCGAGCTTGCCCTTGTCATCGGAGAAAACGATCTCGACCCGGCGATTCTGCGCCCTGCCCCGCTCCGAGGCAT
Source organism: Pseudomonas sp. GZD-209 (assembly GCF_049310485.1). Classification (NCBI taxonomy): domain Bacteria; kingdom Pseudomonadati; phylum Pseudomonadota; class Gammaproteobacteria; order Pseudomonadales; family Pseudomonadaceae; genus Pseudomonas; species Pseudomonas sp. GZD-209. Next base: position 3,598 of record NZ_JBMOWQ010000065.1, on the reverse strand, counting down.
TAGCCTCGACCGGATACTGGTCGCCATAACCCTCGACTTCGATGCGCTTCTCGTCGATACCCAGATCAACCAGCATGTCAGCCACCGACTGAGCACGATCACGCGACAGCTTGAGGTTGTCCTCCGGCGTGCCGGTGCTGTCGGTGTAGCCCTCGATCCGCACCACACGGCGCGGGTTGAGCTGAAGGAACTGCACCAGCTTGAGCACGGTGCGGCTGGCCGAGCTCTTGAGCTCCGCCTGGCCGGTGTCGAACAGCACATCGCCCAGGGTCATCACCAGGCCGCGGTCGGTCTGCTCAGAGGCCAAAGCAGCAATCTGCGCCTCGACAAACTTGCCCTGCTGCTGAACGCTGGCCAGCTTGGCCTCACGCAAGGCCAGTTGCAGGCGCTGGCGTTCGAGGTCGAGCTTGGTCAAGCGCTCCTGATTCACCGCCAGCTTGGCGTGCTCGGCAGCGATTTCACTGTAACGCTGGCTCAGATAGGCGTAATGACGCACATCGCTACCAGTACCGATATAGCCGGCCAGGCGCTCTGCCCGGCCCAGCGACTCACCGGCGCGGATCACGTCACGCGGCGCACTGCGCAGTACGGCGGAGTCATCCTTGACCTTCTGGAACGCAACGGTGGCGTCATCCAGTGCCGATTCGCTGCGCTGGCTGGCACACCCCTGCAACCCGACCAGCGCCAGCAAGGCCAGCGCAGCCATTGGCTTAAGGCGGCTCATGGCTGCACCTCCAATTGCTTGCGCAGGCGCTTGACCCGCGTCTGCAACAGCTGCAACTGCTCTTCGCTCTTTTGCGTCAGCACCAGGGCCTCGGCCAGGCGTGCATCAAGCTCGGCCTGCTCGGCACGCATGCGCGCATCACGGTAGCTTTCGCTGGCCATGTTGGCCTTGGCGCGAACCAGCTTGTCTTCGGCCAGCTTGAACTCCGGCACCTGCTCGGTGGCGCCGACCGCCTTGGCCTGCTGCAGCGCCTGCTCGGTGAGGCGCAGTTGTTCATGGGGCACCGGATCACTGGCACACCCGGCCAGGCCAAACACGGCCAAGGCAAGAATCAGGGGTTGGCTTCTCACACACTCTTCCTACTGTTTAGGGGCGTCCAGCGGCGCCTGCATCTGCGCTTTCCAGCGCTCGACATTGCGCTGCAATACCGCCTCACTCGCCCCGGAGATCGGCAATTCTGTCAGCTTTTTCGCCAGTTGTCCGCGCAACCAGCTGTCGTTGCACGCCGAGTTGTGCGACACCGCCAGGTACAGGCCTGGACGGTCTACTGGCAGGCCGCGGGCGATAAGGTCGTTGCCCACCCCCAGGCTCTGAGCCATTGCCATGCCGGCGTAGCGCCCTGCAAGCACATAATCGACCTGGCCGAGCACCAGCCTCTGGAACGCCTGGGTCAGGTTCTGCGCGGGCACCAGCTTGAGCTGGGCCTTGGTAAAGGCTTCGAAAGCCGGGGTCAGGCGCGCCTTTTCCGACACGCCGCCCTGGTAACGGGCAAGGTCTGCCGGGCCGTTGAACTCCAGCACCGCGTCGTGCCGGGTCCACACCAGGTATTCGTTAAGCTGCAAAGGGGGATGAATGTAATCCAGCGCAGTGAGCTGGGTAACCTGCATGGGCGTGTCGAGCAGCAGGTCCATGCGCCCGCTGCGCACTTCTTCAAGCGCCTGTTCGCGCTTGCCGGCGTACAACACTTCGACCTTGACCCCCAACTCCCCCGCCACTTGGCGCAACAGGTCGACATTGGCGCCGATCAGGTGCTTGGGGTCGCTTGGGTCCTGCCAGGAGTAAGGCGGCGCATCCGGACTACCGGTGACCACCAGGCGCTCACACTTGCCGGCGGCCAGCAGCGGTGCGGACAGCAGCGCCAGCACACCGGCCAAGATCCCTTTGCTTGCGCGAAACGCCATGCCAACTCTCCTACAGCCTTGAAAATCAAAAAAAAGCCCGACCCCCAAGAGGGCCGGGCTTCTTTATAGGTGAAGCAGCCGGATCAGACCAGCTTTTCCAGCTCCGGAACCGCTTCGAACAGGTCGGCGACCAGGCCGTAGTCGGCAACCTGGAAGATCGGCGCCTCTTCGTCCTTGTTGATCGCAACGATCACTTTCGAGTCCTTCATGCCGGCCAGGTGCTGGATCGCGCCGGAGATACCGACGGCGATGTACAGCTGTGGCGCGACGATCTTGCCGGTCTGGCCGACCTGCATGTCGTTGGGCACGAAGCCTGCGTCAACCGCAGCACGCGAGGCGCCGACGGCGGCGCCGAGCTTGTCGGCCAGGCTGTACAGGTGCTTGAAGTTGTCACCGTTGCCCATGCCACGGCCGCCGGAAACGACGATCTTGGCAGCGGTCAGCTCTGGGCGATCGGACTTGGCCAGCTCTTCGCCGACGAAGGCCGATTTGCCGGCGTCGTGCGCGGCAGCGACAGCTTCGACAGCAGCCGAACCACCTTCAGCGGCCACGGCGTCGAAGCCGGTGGTACGCACGGTGATGACCTTGACCGCAGCGCTCGATTGCACGGTGGCAATGGCGTTACCGGCGTAGATCGGGCGCTTGAAGGTGTCGGCGGATTCGACCGAGATGATCTCGGAAATCTGATCGACGTCCAGCAGTGCGGCAACCCGCGGCAGGATGTTCTTGCCGTTGGTGGTGGCCGGGGCTAGCACGTGGCTATAACCGCTCGCCAGATCGACGATCAGCGGCGCGACGTTTTCCGGCAGGGCGTGGGCGTAGGCGGCATTGTCGGCAACCAGCACCTTGGCAACACCGGCGATCTTGGCGGCGGCTTCGGCAACGCCACCGACGTTTGCGCCTGCGACCAGCACGTGGATATCACCACCGATCTTGGCAGCAGCGGCAACAGTGTTCAGGGTGGCCGGGGCTACGGCACCGTTTTCGTGTTCAGCGACAACCAGGATAGTCATTTAGATTACCTTCGCTTCGTTCTTCAGCTTCTCGACCAGTTCGGCCACCGACTTGACCTTGATGCCAGCGCTGCGGGCAGCAGGCGCTTCGACTTTCAGGGTTTTGGTGGTGGAGGCGATGGACACGCCCAGCGCGTCTGGAGTAACGGTCTCCAGCGGCTTCTTCTTGGCCTTCATGATGTTCGGCAGCGACGCGTAGCGCGGCTCGTTCAGGCGCAGGTCGGTGGTGACGATCGCTGGCAGGTTCAGCGCAACGGTCTGCAGGCCGCCATCGATTTCACGGGTGACGTTGACCTTGTCACCGGCCAGCTCCACCTTGGAGGCGAAAGTGCCTTGGGCGTAGCCGGTCAGCGCAGCCAGCATCTGGCCGGTCTGGTTGTTGTCGCTGTCGATCGCCTGCTTGCCGAGGATGACCAGCTGTGGCTGCTCTTTATCGACAACGGCCTTGAGCGCCTTGGCCACGGCCAGGGAGTTCAGCTCATCGGCGACTTCGACCAGGATGGCGCGGTCGGCACCCAGGGCCAGGGCAGTACGCAGTTGCTCCTGGGCCGTGGTCGGGCCGACGGAAACGACGACGATCTCGCTCGCCACGCCCTTTTCCTTCAGGCGGACGGCTTCTTCCACGGCGATTTCGCAGAAGGGGTTCATGGACATCTTGACGTTTGCAAGGTCGACGCCGG
>NZ_JBMOWQ010000064.1:0-9007 GCF_049310485.1 Pseudomonas sp. GZD-209 | reverse complement strand
CCGCCGCTCCCACTGTGAATCCTGTCAGAGGCTGTAGTAGTAACCTCGGCTGCGCAGCGCGACGATGCGTGGCCGGCCGTCGGCGTGCGGGCCGATCTTCTTGCGCAAGTTGCTGACATGCATGTCCAGGCTGCGGTCGTAGAGGGTGAGCTTGCGGCCCAGGCCGATCTGCGCCAGCTCCTGCTTGTCCAGCGGTTCACCGGGCTGGCGCAGCAAGGCTTCGAGGATGCGGCTCTCGGAAAGCGTAAGGGTCATCTCGCGCTGATCGATGCTGACCACGCCGCGTACCGGGCTGAAGACCATGTCGCCGACCTCGATCTGCGAGGTGGGCGCGCTGGGGTGGCTGCGGCGCAGCACTGCGCGCAGGCGAGCGGTGAGCTCGCGGGGGTCGCAGGGTTTGGCCAGGTAGTCGTCGGCGCCGAGCTCCAGGCCAAGGATGCGGTCCAGCGGCTCGCCACGGGCCGAGAGCATCAGCACCGGCAGGTCGGCGTGTTCGTTGCGCAGCTGCTTGAGCAGTTCCAGGCCGCTGCCGTCGGGCAGCATCACATCCAGCACCACCGCTGCCGGCGCGTGGTCGGCCAGGGCCTGGCGCGCACTCAGGCCATCGTGGCAGGCGCGCACCTCGAAGCCTTCCTGGGTCAGCCAGCTGCCAAGCAGCTCACACAGCTCCTGGTCATCATCAATCAGTAACAGCTCGCTCATGTCTCACTCAATTCAACCATTGCCGGCGTCGTCTGTGACCGCCGCTGGCTAAGATACCGCAGACTACCGACAACAGTGCAACGGCCGAACCGATCAGGAACCATTGTTGCTGGTCGGTGAGCAGGCGTTGCACCGGATTGGCCCCGGCCTGCAGCTCCTTGATGGCCAGCTTCAGGCGCTGGTTGTCCTGGCGCAGGCGGCTCAGCTGGGCGCTCTCGCGTTCGCTGTCCTGGCTCTGCATTTGCTGGGCCAGCAGGGTGCGTTGTTTCTCGCTCTCTTCCAGGCGCTGCTGCAGCTCGGTGATTCGCGCCCCGGCTTCCAGCGACAACGGCTGTTCGGCCACGGCGAAAGGGGATAGCAGCAACAGGCAAAGCAGCACGGACATCGGACCTTGACGCATTGGGACTCCTGATTCTTGTCGGTTCAGGAGGTTGTCGGCCGGTCGTCGCAATTTATGAATAGTGCAGCGCGGGGGTGTAGCTGGGAGCAGTTGTGTGGGAGCGGGCTTGCCCCGCGATAGCGATAGCTTGGACTGGCGCAATCGCGGGGCTTTTTTGGCTTTTCCCGCCTCCCCCCCCCCCCCCCCCCCCCCCCCCCCCACCCCCCCCCCCCCCCCCCCCCCCCCCCCCCCCCCCCCCCCCCCCCCACGAAGCTGCACCCACAACAACTACTCTTACGGCAGGACTTGCTTGAACGGCTTGACCACGACCTTGTCGTAGACACCTGCAGCGATGTACGGGTCGGCGTCGGCCCAGGCCTGGGCGGCGGCCAGCGATTCGAACTCGGCGACGATCAGGCTGCCGCTGAAGCCGGCGGCGCCGGGGTCGTTGCTGTCGATGGCCGGGTGCGGGCCGGCCAGCACCACGCGGCCTTCGGCCTTGAGCTGTTGCAGGCGCTCGATGTGGGCGGGGCGGGCGGCCAGGCGTTTTTCCAGGGAGTTCGCGACGTCGCTGGCGATGATGGCGTAGAGCATGTCAGTCCTTGGGTTTGGAAGTGGAGGGGTCGGTGTCGTGCAGGTGGCGCGAGAGGTATACACCCTGCGCCACCAGGAAGATCACGGTCATGCCCAGGCTGCCGAACACCTTGAAGTCGACCCAGAAGGCCTGGAAGGTGAAGGCGACGAACAGGTTGGCGGCGCCGCAGACCAGGAAGAAGACGATCCATGCCAGGTTCAGGCGGGTCCAGACTGTTTCTGGAAGTGTCAGGGCGTGGCCCATGATGCGTTTGATCAGCACCCGGTCACCGATGAAGTGGCTACCGGCGAAGGCCAGGGCAAATAGCCAGTTGACCACCGGCGCCTTCCACTTGAGGAAGGTTTCGCTGTGGAAGGCCAGGGTCAGGCCACCGAACACAAGGCAGGCGACCAGGGTCAGCAACTGGCCTTTCTCGAGCTTGCGGTGGCGCAGGAACAGCGCGCCGTACACCACCAGCGAGCTGAGGATAAGCATCGCCGTGGCGCTGTAGATACCGCCGAATTCAAAGCTGTGGCCTGCGAATTCGACCGGGCGCGGGTCCAGTTTGTAGACGATGAAGAACAGCAGCAGCGGGATGAAATCGATGAATTGTTTCACAGTGGCAGCCAGAAGCGGGATGTGACGGCATAATAACAAACATCGATTCCGGCGAAAGCGCTCCACCATGAATGTTGATCTGCACTGTCACAGCACGGCCTCCGACGGCGCCCTGTCGCCCACGGCACTGGTTGCCCGGGCCCATGAGCATGGGGTGCGGACCTTGTCGCTCACCGACCACGACACCCTCGAGGGGCTGCCCGAGGCCCGCCAGGCCTGCCTCGACAACGGCATGCACTGGGTCAGTGGCGTGGAGCTGTCGTGCACCTGGGGCGGCGCAACCATCCATGTGCTGGGTTACGACTTCCCCCTCGATGCACCACCGTTGCTCGAAGCCATCGAAAACCTCCACCGTGGCCGCTGGCTGCGCGCCGAAGAGATCGATCGCAAGCTGGCCGCCAAAGGCATGCCCGGTGCGCTCGAAGGTGCGCGGGCGGTGCAGCAGGAGCTGGGCGACAGCGGCAACGCCCCGGCACGCCCGCATTTCGCCGAGTTCATGGTGCGCGCAGGCTTCGTCAAGGACCGCGGCGAAGCGTTTCGCAAGTGGCTGGGCGCCGGCAAGCTGGGTGACGTCAAGCTGCACTGGCCGACACTCGAGGAAACCGTCGCCACGCTGCGCCAGTCCAATGCGTGGGTGAGCCTGGCTCATCCCATGCACTACGAACTGACCCGCAGCAAGCGCAGACGGCTGATTGCCGACTATATTCAGGCAGGTGGGCAGGCACTGGAAGTGGTCAATGGGATGATGCCGCCCGAGCAGGTGGGGACGATGTCCATCCTCACCCGTGAGTTCGGCCTGCTGGCAAGCGCTGGCAGTGATTTCCACGGCCCTGGCACCTGGGGCGAGATCGGTGCCTACCGGCCATTGCCTGAGGACTTGCCACCCCTGTGGCGCCGATTCCGACATGAACAGCCTATGGCGGTATGAACAGGACGACTTCGTGAGCCAATTTTTCCAGATTCATGCGGAAAACCCGCAGGCGCGGCTGATCAAACAGGCCGTCGAAATCATCCGCAAGGGTGGTGTGGTGGTCTATCCCACCGATTCGGCTTATGCGCTGGGCTGCCAGATCGGCGACAAGAATGCCATCGAGCGTGTCCGCCGCCTGCGTCAGCTGGACAAGAACCACAACTTCACCCTGCTGTGCTGCGACCTGTCGCAGATGGGCACCTTCGCCAAGATCGACACGGCGACGTTCCGCCTGCTCAAGGCTCATGTCCCAGGCCCTTACACCTTCATCCTCAATGCCACCCGCGAAGTGCCACGCCTGCTGCTGCACGAAAAGCGCCGTACCATCGGCCTGCGCGTGCCGTCCAACCCGATCGTCCTGGCGCTGCTTGAAGAGCTCGGCGAGCCTTTGATGAGCGTGAGCCTGATCCTGCCGGGCGATGAAGAGCCCATGACCGATCCGTACGAGATTCGCCAGCGCCTGGAGCACCACGTCGACCTGATCGTCGACGGTGGCTTTGGCGATTTGAAGGCGTCCACGGTGATCGACCTGACCGGCGATGAGCCCGAGCTGATCCGCGAAGGCTGCGGTGACCCTGCGCCATTCCTGGCCAACGCGTGAGCCAGGTGGAAGCGCCCGAGGCGCCGGCCAGCGAGGCCGAGACGCCTTTCCAGCTGCAGTTGGCCCTGGTCTATGGCGAAGCCCTGACCGAAATGCCGGTCGACCTGTACATCCCGCCGGACGCCCTGGAGGTCTTCCTCGAAGCCTTCGAAGGCCCGCTGGACCTGCTGCTGTACCTGATTCGCAAGCAGAACGTCGACATCCTCGATATCCCGGTGGCAGAAATCACCCGCCAGTACATGAGCTATGTCGAGCTGATGAAGAACGTGCGCCTGGAGCTGGCCGCCGAGTACCTGGTGATGGCTGCGATGCTCGCCGAGATCAAGTCGCGCATGCTGCTGCCGCGCTCCGCCGAAGTGGAGGAGGACGAGGGCGACCCGCGCGCCGAGCTGATCCGCCGCCTGCAGGAGTACGAGCGCTTCAAGGCCGCCGCCGAGGGCATCGACGTGTTGCCACGGGTTGGCCGTGAAGTGCTGGTGCCGCAGCTGGAGGCGCCCCAGGCCAAGGTGCGCAAGCTGCTGCCCGATGTCGCCCTGGAAGAGATTCTGTTGTCCATGGCCGAGGTCATGCGCCGCAATGACCTGTTCGAAAGCCACCAGATCACCCGCGAGGCCCTGTCTACCCGCGAGCGTATGAGCCAGGTGCTCGAACGCCTCAAGGGCGGCGAGTTCGTGCCCTTCGTCGAGCTGTTCAGCGCCGAGGAAGGCAAGCTCGGGGTGGTGGTGACCTTCATGGCGATTCTTGAGCTGGTGAAGGAATCGCTGATCGAACTGGTGCAAAATGAGGCTTTCGCCCCGATCCACGTCCGCGCCCGGGCAGAGTGACCTGACAACCCCATGAACCTGAACGAACCCCGTGAACTCGCGTCGCTGATCGAGGCTTTCCTGCTCGCCTCGGGCAAGCCGCAATCCCTCGAGCGCCTGTACGAACTGTTCGAAGAGGCCGAGCGCCCGGCGCCGGCTGTCTTCAAGAAAGCCCTGGAGGTGCTCGGCAAGTCTTGCAATGGCCGCGCCTTCGAGCTCAAGGAGGTCGCCACCGGTTACCGCCTGCAGATTCGCGAAAGCTATGCGCCTTGGGTCGGCCGTCTATGGGAAGAGCGCCCGCAGCGCTATTCCCGTGCCTTGCTTGAAACCATCGCGCTGATCGCCTATCGCCAACCCATTACCCGTGGCGAGATCGAGGATGTACGGGGGGTGGCGGTGAACAGCAACATCATCAAGACCCTGATGGAACGCGAGTGGATCCGTATCGTCGGTTACCGTGAGGTGCCCGGGCGACCGGCCATGTTCGCCACCACCAAGGCCTTCCTCGATCACTTCAACCTCAAGAGCCTCGATCAGTTGCCGGCGCTGGCCGAGCTGCGTGAGCTGGAGCCAGAGGCGCCACTCGACGACCCGGACGAAGCGCCGGTGCCCGCGCACTTGCAGGCCTTGGCCGATGCCAGCCTGGATGAGGAGGGGGAAGCGCCAGTGCCGAAGGATGAAACCAGCTTCCGCTCGCTGCTGGTGGAGCTGGATGCGATGGAAGAGGGGCTCAAGACTGATTTCGATGATTTGCGTGAAGAGCCTGAAGCGCAAGCCAAGCTGGAGCCCTGATGCCCATGTGTCTGCTGCGTCGGCCTCTTCGCGGGGAAACCCCCCCCCACGGGGGGCCACGCGCAACTTGTGGGAGCGGGTTTACCCGCGAAGAGGCCGGCGCGAGCAATGAAGTGCCATCTGGCAGAAAGCCTACCCCAGCCTCAAAAAACAGCCTACCCTCCAGTGCGTTCCCGCGCCGAACCGCGTATGATGCGCGCCCCTTTGGCGCATCCGTTGCCAAAAACCGCTTTCACTAATACACCGGGAGGTGCCCAGATGAGTGAGCAAGACCTGCAGGACCAACAACCCACCCCTCCGTCCGGCGAAAAGCTGCAGAAAGTGCTGGCACGCATTGGCGTGGGCTCGCGTCGTGACGTCGAGGCCTGGATCAGCCAGGGCCGTATCAAGGTCAACGGTGTCGAGGCCACCTTGGGCCTGCGCGTCGACCTGCACGACGCCATCACCGTTGACGGCAAGCTGATCAAGCGCGTCGAGGCCGCCGAGGCGACCCGCCGCGTGATCATGTACAACAAGCCCGACGGCGAAATCTGCACCCGTGACGACCCGGAAGGCCGCCCGACCGTGTTCGACCGCCTGCCGCGTCCGAAAGAGGGCCGCTGGATCAACATCGGCCGCCTGGACATCAACACCACCGGCCTGCTGCTGTTCACCACCGACGGTGAATTGGCCAACCGCCTGATGCACCCGTCCTACGAGATGGACCGCGAGTACGCCGTGCGCGTGCGCGGTGAGGTCGACGACGACATGGTCGAGCGCCTCAAGGCTGGCGTGATGCTCGAGGACGGCCCGGCCAAGTTCACCGACATCCAGAAGGCCCCGGGTGGTGAAGGCTTCAACCACTGGTACCACTGCGTGGTGATGGAAGGCCGTAACCGTGAAGTGCGTCGCCTGTGGGAATCGCAAGGCGTGGTGGTCAGCCGCCTGAAGCGCGTGCGTTTCGGCCCGGTGTTCCTCAACTCCGACCTGCCGATGGGCCGCTGGCGCGAAATGAGCCAGGGCGAGATCGATATCCTGGCTGCCGAAGTGGGTCTGCAGCCGGTGGCACTGCCAACGCTGAACCTCAAGGCCAAGGACAAGATGGAGCGCATGCAGCGCAAGTCGACCCGTCCATTGGGCCGTGGCGAGCGTGTGCGCACCCTGCGTCCGGCCGGCGAAGGTCAGGCTGAGCGTCCGGCGCGTGCGCCGCGTGAAGAGGCTGCGCCGCGCAAAGGCAACCGTGGCAGCGCGGTGGCCGAGCGACCGAGCGACATGCGCAAGCGCCCCGCCCGCCCGGACGGTGACAAGCCGGCCGGCCGTGGTCGCGGCAAGCCGCGTGGCTGATCGGCCCGTGTAGCGAAAGAGCCAGCCTTCGGGCTGGCTTTTTTGTGCCCGGCGAATTGACGCGACCCTAAAGAGGCAAGGCCAGGCACGTGGCCGCAAGATAGCGGCAAATAGCTGATCTCAAAGAAATTTCCCTCACAAGTGGAAAGTTTTTAGACCGCATCGTAAAGATTTTTTTACAAATCACGGCAAAATTCCCGGCCAAACCCGATTTTTCCTGTCTCTGTAAACAGAACTTGCCGCACCCACCGTCCCAGGGCCTTCCAGCCTCGATCCGCCCCCTTGTCCAAACCCTGCCCACACGTTGATATAGCGCCATTGCCGTGTGCAACGCCTGGCCAAAGAGCCCGGTAACAGAACAACAAATGGAGGCGCCATGTACGCCGATCACTCCGCCTTTTCAGGCCTTCGCCCCAGGACCGCTGCGTTTTTTCCACAGGAAACGATGCAACGCGTTGACGCCTGCGCGTTTGCAGGGGTATACAATGCGCCGCGTTTTACCTGTGACCCCCTTGCGTACCGCGCACTCTTGCTGACACCCGGTTGATTTGCCCTGGGCCCCGGTGCCCACCGCGACAGACCCGTCCAAGAACCCAAGGTAACCACCTTGCCCATTCCGCTGCGCCACGAGCGCGGTGGGTCCGATTCCGTCACAGATAAAAACAAGCAGGTGACTTCGTTCATGAGTGGACATAACTCACAGTCTGGCGAGCTCAAGCGTGGCTTGAAGAACCGCCATATCCAGCTGATCGCCCTGGGCGGCGCCATCGGCACCGGATTGTTCCTCGGCTCGGCCGGCGTGATGAAATCCGCGGGTCCGTCGATGATCCTCGGCTACGCCATCTGCGGCTTCATTGCCTTCATGATCATGCGCCAGCTGGGCGAGATGATCGTCGAGGAGCCGGTGGCCGGCTCCTTCAGCCACTTCGCGCACAAATACTGGGGCGGTTTCGCCGGCTTCCTGTCGGGCTGGAACTGCTGGGTGCTGTACATCCTGGTCGGCATGTCGGAACTGTCGGCGGTGGGCAAGTACGTCCATTACTGGTGGCCGGAGATCCCGACCTGGGTCACCGCGGCAGGCTTCTTCCTGCTGATCAACGCCATCAACCTGATGAACGTGAAGTTCTTCGGCGAGGCCGAGTTCTGGTTCGCCATCATCAAGGTGGCCGCCATCGTCGGCATGATCGGCCTGGGTGCCTACCTGCTGACCAGCGGTAGCGGTGGCCCTGAGGCTACAGTCACCAACCTGTGGGCCCATGGCGGCTTCTTCCCCAATGGGGTCAGCGGCCTGGTGATGGCCCTGGCGTTCATCATGTTCTCCTTCGGTGGCCTGGAAATGCTCGGCTTCACCGCTGCCGAGGCCGACAAGCCGAAGACCGTGATCCCCAAGGCAATCAACCAGGTCATCTACCGCATCCTGATCTTCTACGTCGGTGCCCTGGTCGTACTGCTGTCGCTGACGCCGTGGGACACCCTGGTCGCCAGCATCGACGCCTCCGGCGGCAGCTATGGCAGCAGCCCGTTCGTCCAGGTGTTCTCGCTGCTGGGCAGTGACGTGGCCGCGCACCTGCTGAACTTCGTGGTATTGACTGCGGCACTGTCGGTCTACAACAGCGGCACCTACTGCAACGCCCGTATGCTGCTGGGCATGGCCGAGCAGGGCGATGCCCCGGCGGCCCTGGCCAAGGTGGACAAGCGCGGTGTGCCGGTGCGTTCGATCCTGGTCTCGGCGGCCGTGACCCTGATCGCGGTGCTGCTCAACTACCTGATGCCGCAGAATGCCCTGGAGCTGCTGATGTCGCTGGTAGTGGCCACCCTGGTGATCAACTGGGCGATGATCAGCTACTCGCACCTGAAGTTCCGCCAGCACCTCGACCGTACCGGCCAGAAGCCGCTGTTCAAGGCGCTGTGGTACCCCTATGGCAACTATGTGGTGCTGGCGTTCGTGGTGTTGATCCTCGGCATCATGCTGCTGATCCCGGGCATTCAGGTGTCGGTGTATGCGATGCCGGTATGGCTGGTGGTGATGTATGTGGCCTACATGCTCAAGAGCAAGCGTGGCTCGCAGGCCAACGGTGCGGCTGGCACTGTTGCCAAGTAAGCGCTGAGGTGGCTTGAAACAAACCCGATGCCGGGCGACTGGCATCGGGTTTTTTGTTGTTGGCGCTGACGCCATCGCGGGGGGGGGGGGGGGGGGGGAAAAAACGCAGGAAAAAAGGACTTTGGAGGAGGGGGGGAGACACAC
>NZ_JBMOWQ010000063.1:0-5949 GCF_049310485.1 Pseudomonas sp. GZD-209 | reverse complement strand
TCCCCTCCCGCCCCAACTCGTCTCGCTCGTCGTTTTTTTTGGAGCGCGCCCCCCCCCCCGCGATGGCGTCGGTATTGGCGCTGGGTGACTCAGATCTGTTCGAGCAGCCAACTGCGAAACGCCCGCAACGAAGGCAGCGCCTCATTCCTCGGCGGATAGATCAGGTAGTAACTGCGCTGGCTGGCAAATGGCTCTCCAGGGCTGAACAGTTCTCCATTGGTCAGTTCTTCCTGCACCAGAATGCGTGGCACAAGGCCAATGCCGATGCCGGCGCGCACGGCCTGGATCAGGTGCGAGGTCAGCTCGAAGCTAGGCCCCAGGCGCATCGCGCGGTGGGGCAGGGCGTGATAGGAGAACCATTCGCCCCAGGCATGTGGATTGTTGGCGACATTCAACAGCACTTGCCCGCTGATTCGCGCTGGGCTCCAGTCGGCCTCGTCGCCCGCAGCCCCGGGCGGCAGAATCACCACCAGTTCCTCGGCATGCAGGCGATGGCAGATCAGCCCCGGCAGGTCGTGGCTGGCCACGCCGATGGCCGCGTCGATCTCACTGGTGTCGAAATTGATCGCTTCGATACGTGAATGAATATGCACCAGCATCCCCGGGTGGGCGCTGTAGAAGGCATGCAGGCGTGGCAGCAGCCATTTCGAGCCGAAGGTCGGCAGGGTGGCCAGGCGCAGGGTGCCGACTCCGGACTGATAGGCCAACGCCTGCAAGGTGGCACTGCGGATGCGCCCCAGCGCCTCGCTCAACTCGCGTTGGTACAGGCGGCCAACGTCGGTCAGCTGTACCTGGCGGCCCTCGCGGCGGAACAGGGTAAGCCCCAGTTGCTGCTCCAGTGCCTGCACCTGGCGGCTCACCGCGCTTTGCGTCAGCGAAAGCTCTGCGGCGGCGCGGGTGTAGCTTTCATGCCGGGCGGCGGCCTCGAATGCCAGCAGCAGCGACATCGAAGGGGTGAGGTGGCGGTAATTCATTCATAAAGCTCATCGATAGCGGCAGGAATATCCGTTTGCCCCTGGCGCGAAACTACAGGAACATTGGCGCATTCGTCATCCGCTTGAGATCCATTCATGCCGGATGAACAGGAAACGCTCATATTCGTGGGAGCGGGCTTGCCCCGCGATGGCTTCAAGCCTGCTCCCCCGATGACAACTGCGCCGCGCCTGAAACCGTGAACAAGCCCATATCAAGAGGCCATCCAACGATGATCGCCCAGCTGCTGCCCCGTGCACCTGCCGCCGACTACCCTGAATTCCTCGAAGCCCTGAAAAACAGTGGCTTCCGTGGCCAGATCAGCGCCGACTACGGCACCCGTACCGTGCTGGCCACCGACAACTCGATCTACCAGCGCCTGCCCCAGGCGGCGGTGTTCCCGCTGGACGCCGACGATGTGGCGCGGGTCGCCACGCTGATGGCCGAACCGCGCTTTCATGGCATCAAGCTCACCCCGCGCGGTGGCGGTACCGGCACCAACGGCCAGTCGCTGACCGACGGTATCGTCGTCGACCTGTCGCGGCACATGAACAAGATCCTCGAAATCAACGTCGAGGAGCGCTGGGTGCGGGTACAGGCCGGCACGGTCAAGGACCAGCTCAACGCAGCGCTCAAGCCCCACGGGCTGTTCTTCGCCCCCGAGCTGTCCACCTCCAACCGCGCCACCGTGGGCGGCATGATCAACACCGACGCCAGCGGCCAGGGCAGCTGCACCTACGGCAAGACCCGCGACCACGTGCTCGAACTGCACAGCGTGCTGCTCGGTGGCGAGCGCCTGCATAGCCTGCCGATCGACGATGCCGCGCTGGAGCAAGCCTGCGCGGCGCCCGGCCGGGTGGGCGAGGTGTACCGCATGGCCCGCGAGATCCAGGAAACCCAGGGCGAGCTGATCGAAAGCACCTTCCCCAAGCTCAACCGCTGCCTGACCGGCTACGACCTGGCGCACCTGCGCGACGAGCAGGGCCGCTTCAACCTCAACAGCGTGCTGTGCGGCGCCGAGGGCTCGCTGGGCTATGTGGTCGAAGCCAAGCTCAATGTGCTGCCGATCCCCAAGTACGCCGTGCTGGTCAACGTGCGCTACACCAGCTTCATGGACGCCCTGCGCGACGCCAATGCCCTGATGGCGCACAAGCCGCTGTCGATCGAGACCGTCGACTCCAAGGTGCTGATGCTGGCGATGAAGGACATCGTCTGGCACAGCGTCGCCGAATACTTCCCGGCCGACCCTGAGCGCCCGACCCTGGGCATCAACCTGGTGGAGTTCTGCGGTGACGAGCCGGACGAGGTCAATGCCCGGGTCCAGGCCTTCGTCGCGCACCTGCAGGCCGACAAGGGCGTCGAGCGCCTGGGCCACACCTTGGCCGAAGGCGCCGAGGCGGTGACCCGCGTGTATGTCATGCGCAAGCGCTCGGTGGGGCTGCTGGGCAACGTCGAGGGCGAAGTGCGCCCGCAGCCGTTCGTCGAGGACACGGCCGTGCCCCCGGAGCAGCTGGCCGACTACATTGCCGACTTCCGCGCGCTGCTGGATGGCTATGGCCTGGCCTACGGCATGTTCGGCCATGTCGATGCCGGCGTGCTGCACGTGCGCCCGGCGCTGGACATGAAAGACCCGGCCCAGGCCGCGCTGGTCAAGCCGATCTCCGATGCCGTGGCGGCACTGACCAAAAGCTATGGCGGCCTGCTGTGGGGCGAGCATGGCAAGGGCCTGCGCTCGGAGTACGTGCCGGAGTATTTCGGTGAACTGTACCCGGCCTTGCAGCGCCTGAAGGGCGCGTTCGACCCGCACAACCAGCTCAACCCAGGCAAGATCTGCACCCCGCCGGACAGCGCCGAGGGCCTGACCCCGGTGGATGGCGTGACCCTGCGCGGCGACCTTGACCGGACCATCGACGAGCGCGTCTGGCAGGACTTCGGCAGCGCCGTGCACTGCAACGGCAACGGTGCCTGCTACAACTACGACCCCAACGACGCCATGTGCCCGTCGTGGAAGGCCACTCGCGAACGCCAGCACTCGCCCAAGGGCCGCGCTTCGCTGATCCGCGAATGGCTGCGCCTGCAGGGCGAGGCCAACATCGACGTGCTGGCCGCCGCACAGCGCAAGGCCTCCTGGCTCAAGGGGCTGCCAGCCCGGCTGCGTAACCGCCGTGCGCAGCAGCAGGGGCAGCAAGACTTCTCCCACGAGGTGTACGACGCCATGGCCGGCTGCCTGGCGTGCAAGTCCTGCGCGGGGCAGTGCCCGATCAAGGTCAACGTGCCGGACTTCCGCTCGCGCTTCCTCGAGCTGTACCACGGCCGCTATCAGCGCCCGCTGCGCGATTACCTGATCGGCTCGCTGGAGTTCAGCATTCCGTACCTGGCCCACGCCCCCGGCCTGTACAACGCGGTGATGGGTTCGAAGTGGGTGAGCAAGCTGCTGGCGGACCAGGTCGGCATGGTCGACAGCCCGCTGATCAGCCGCTTCAACTTCCAGTCCACCCTGACCCGCTGCCGCGTGCAGGTGGCCAGCGTGCCGGCGCTGCGCGAACTGACCCCGGCCCAGCGCGAGCGCAGCATCGTGCTGGTGCAGGATGCCTTTACCCGTTACTTCGAGACGCCGTTGCTGGCCTCGTTCATCGAGCTGGCCCATCGCCTGGGGCACAAGGTGTTCCTGGCGCCGTACAGCGCCAATGGCAAGCCGCTGCATGTACAGGGCTTCCTCGGCGCCTTCGCCAAGGCGGCCATCCGCAACGGTACTCAGCTCAAGGCCCTGGCCGACTGCGGTGTGCCGCTGGTGGGGCTGGACCCGGCGATGACCCTGGTGTATCGCCAGGAGTACCAGAAGGTCGACGGCCTGGAGGGCTGCCCGCAAGTGCTGCTGCCCCAGGAATGGCTGATGGACGTGCTGCCCGAGCAGGCGCCGGCCAAGGCTGGCAGCTACCGCCTGATGGCCCACTGCACCGAGAAGACCAATGTGCCGGCCAGTACCAGGCAGTGGGAGCAGGTGTTCGCGCGGATGGGCCTGAAGCTGGTCACCGAGGCCACGGGGTGCTGTGGCATGTCGGGGACCTATGGGCATGAGGCGCGTAACCAGCAAACCTCGAAGACCATCTTCGAGCAGTCCTGGGCGACCAAGCTGGACAAGGACGGCGAGGCGCTGGCGACCGGTTATTCGTGCCGCAGCCAGGTCAAGCGCATGACCGAGAAGCAGTTGCGCCATCCGCTGGAGGTGGTGCTGCAGTTCGCGCAGCGCTGATCACTGTGAGTCATCGCGGGTCAAGCCCGCTCCCACGGCCAATTCACTGCGTGGGAGCGGGCTTGCCCCGCGATGCTTTCTGCCGGTACAGATACAGGCTCAACACCAGCCCGCACGCCGACGCCCCTGCCGCAAACAGGAACATCGATGCAAAGCCGAACCCCGCCGCCACCGCGCCCACCAGCGGCCCGGTGATCCCCAGCGACAGGTCGATGAACAGCGAGTAAGCCCCCACCGCTGCGCCGCGGTTGGCCGCCGATACCTGGTTCACCGCCTCGACGCCCAGCGCCGGGAACACCAGCGAGAACCCGAAGCCACTGAGCGCCGCGCCGGCCAGGGCCATCTCGGCGCTCGGTGCCAGCCACAGCATCAGCAACCCCAGGGTTTCTACCGACAAGCAAACGATTGCCACGCGAAAACCACCCAGCCGGTTGATCATGTTGCCGAACAGCAGCCGTGCACTGATGAAGCTGGCGCCGAACAGGCTCAGGGTCAGCGCTGCGTTGGACCAGTCGCGGCTGGCGTAGTACAGGGTGATGAAGGTGGCGATGGTGCCAAAGCCAATCGAGCCCAGGGCCAGCCCCGAGCCATGGGGGAACACCTTGCCCAGTACTTGCAGGAAGGGCAGGCGCACCCCGCTGACCACCGGCGCTGCGCGCTTGGGCCAGGCCAGCAGCAGGCCGAGCACACCCAGCAGGATGATGCTCGCGCCCATGCTCCACAGCCCAAGGTGCTTGACCATCAGCACCCCGAGCGGCGCGCCGATGGCCAGTGCGCCATAACTGGCGATGCCGTTCCAGGAAATTACCTTGGCGGTGTTCTGCGAGCCGACCCGGCCGATGCCCCAGCCAATCGAACCCGAGCCCACCAGGCTTTCCGCGCTGCCCAGCACCAGGCGGCCGATCAGCAGGCAGGTCAGGCTCAGCCAGGGCCAGGGCGTGAGGAAGTGGCAGGCGAGCATGAATACGCCGCTCAGGCCGCAACCGGCCAGGCCCCACATCACGGCTTTCTTGCTGCCGAGGTTGTCGATGATGCGGCTGGCGGTGGGGCGGCTGAGCAGGGTGGCCAGGTACTGTACACTGATCACCAGGCCGGCGATGACGGCGCTGAAACCCAGTTGGTTGTGCACATAGCCCGGCAACACGGCAAGGGGGATGCCGATGTTCAGGTAGCCGATGAAGGTGAAGAGGACGATCGAGACAACTTGCAGGGTGACCGCAAGGGGGCGCGGTGAATCGGGCATGGGGCCTTCGATGGGTAGAGGTTCTGGACGGTGTGAAAACGCGATGGCGGGGATTTTCCCACATGCCAGCCGTTTTCACACTGTCGGGGTCTGCGCGGTTATTCCTGGTCAGCGCTGGATTGATCGTCACCGTGCGGTTCGACGGCAGGCGTCGGTTCGGCGTGGGCGGCAACGGATTGCTCTTCGGGGTTCAGGCTTGGGAAGGGAAGATTCGGGATTTCATGCATCTCGTCGTTCCTCGCAAGTGTGAGTGAAAAGACTGCGCGTGGCGCGTGTGTGGCTTCGAAAAGCAGGGGCAGGATACAGCAGTGAGGATGACAGTTTGAGATTTTTCCGCCCCGCGGTTCGGTTTTTGCGGGCGGATATCGGACGGCTGAAGTGTAGGTGGCGGGGGGGGGGGGGGGGGGGGGGGGGGGGGGGGGGGGGGGGGGGGGGGGGAGGGGGGGGGAGGGGGGGGGGGGGGGAGGGGGGGGCGGCGGAA
>NZ_JBMOWQ010000062.1:0-19841 GCF_049310485.1 Pseudomonas sp. GZD-209 | reverse complement strand
CTGGCCTTTCCCATGTTGGGGGGGGTTTAGCCGCGAACAGAGGTGTAGCCGGTGCCAGGCTCCGCGTTGCTTGCTTCGCGGCTAAAGCCGCTCCCACAGGTACTGCGCTATCAGCGGCAGACGTCGGCGATGGCAGCAGCCAGCTGTTCCAGGCGCTTGGTATCCGCGCCCGCGATGTTCGCCCGGCCGGTGCCAACCATGTACACGCTGTGCTTTTCTCGCAGCAGGCGCACCTGCTCCGGATTCAGCCCGGTATACGAGAACATCCCGCGTTGCGCGGCAATGTGCGCGAAACGCTCGGCCAGGCCGTGCGGTTCCAGGGCCTTTACCAGCCCTTGGCGCAGCTCTGCAATGCGCTGGCGCATGGTGTCCACTTCTTCGATCCACAGCGCCTTGAGCGCCGGGTCGCCGAGAATCTCGGCCACCACCGCCGCGCCATGGTCCGGCGGCGTCGACCACAGGTTGCGTGCAATGAATGCCAGCTGGCTGCGCACGTCCACCAGTTTCTCGGCGTCGTGGCTGCACACCAGCAGGGCGCCGGTACGGTCGCGATACAGGCCGAAGTTCTTCGAGCAGGAACTGGTGATCAGCAGTTCCGGCAGCTCGGCGGCGAACAGCCGTACCGCCCAGGCATCCTCCTCCAGTCCGTCGCCGAAGCCTTGGTAGGCAAAGTCGATCAGCGGCAGCAGGTTGCGCCGTTTGACGATATCGAGCACCGCTAGCCAGTCATCCTGGCTCAAGTCAAAGCCGGTGGGGTTGTGGCAGCAGGCATGCAACAGCACCACGTCGCCTTCGGGGGCCTGTTCCAGCGTGGCGAGCATGCCGGCGACGTCCAGCCGATTGTCCGTGCCCACGTAGGGGTAGTGGGACACCTTGAGCCCGGCGCCGCCGAAGATGGTCTCGTGGATCGGCCAGGTCGGGTCGCTCAGCCAGATGCCGCGGCCCGGCAGGCAGTGGGCGATGAACTCCGCCGCCAGGCGCAGGGCGCCGGTGCCGCCCGGGGTTTGGGTGGCACCGGCGCGCTGGCTGGCCAGCAGCGGCGAAGTGCTGCCCAGCACCAGTTCGCTGATCAAGCGGCCAAAGGCTGCGTCGCCGTGGCCGCCGATGTAGCTTTTGCTGGCTTGCTGGGCGATCAGGCGCTGTTCGGCCTGCTTGACCGCCGAAGGGATCGGCGTCAGGCCCTGGGCGTCCTTGAACACGCCGACACCCAGGTCGAACTTGGCCGGATTGGTATCGCGCGCGTAGGCCTCCATCAGCCCGAGGATCGGGTCACCAGGGACCCGTCCGATCGCCGCGAAGTGCATCACTTGCGCCCTTCGGCGGTCTCGGCGACCTTGTCGGTGCGGGCGCACATGATGAAGTCGTTGCGGTGCAGGCCTTTGATCGAGTGGCTCCACCAGGTCACGGTGACCTTGCCCCACTCGGTCATCAGGCCAGGGTGGTGGCCTTCGGCTTCGGCGATTTCACCCACGGCGTTGGTGAAGGCCAGGGCGTGCTTGAAGTTCTTGAACAGGAATACGCGCTCGAGCTCCATGTGGCCGTCGCGCACTTCGATGTTCCAGTCCGGGATCTCGCGGATCAGTTCCGCCAGTTCTTCGTCGGAGACTTTCGGGGCATCGGCGCGGCAGGCTTCGCAGTGGGCTTGGTTCAAGGCATTCATGGTGATTATTTTCCGTTTTGAGTTGTTATCGACGAAGGTGGCTCAGGCGGCGACCTTGGGTGGAAACTTCGGAGCGTGCAGGCCCAGCTGCATGGCCTGGTGGACCATGGCCATGATGTCTTCGTGGGCCAGGTCGAACAGGCGCTTCATGTTCGGCAAGACGAAGTACAGGGGCTGCAGGATATCGATGCGGTACGGCGTGCGCATGGCTTCGATCGGGTCGAAGGCCTGGTGCTCGGGTTCGCCGGACAGGCTGTAGACGGTCTCTTTCGGCGAAGAGAGGATGCCGCCGCCATAGATCTTGCGACCTTGCGGGGTTTCCATCAGGCCGAATTCGATGGTCATCCAGTACAGGCGTGCCAGGTAGACGCGTTGTTCCTTGGTGGCCGCCAGGCCCAGCTTGCCGTAGGTGTGGGTGAACTCGGCGAAGAACGGGTTGGTCAGCAGCGGGCAGTGGCCGAAGATCTCGTGGAAGATGTCGGGCTCTTGCAGGTAGTCGAGTTCTTCCGGGGTGCGGATGAAAGTGGCGACCGGGAAGCGCTTGCTGGCCAGCAGTTCGAAGAAGGTCTGGAAGGGGATCAATGCCGGTACGCGGGCAACCTGCCAGCCAGTGGTGGCGCCGAGCACCTTGTTGACTTCGCCCAGCTGCGGGATGCGGTCATGGGGCAGCTTGAGCTGCTCGATGCCGTCCAGGTATTCCTGGCAGGCCCGGCCTTCGATGACTTTCAGCTGGCGGGTAATCAGGGTGTTCCACACCGCGTGCTCTTGCTGCGGGTAGTCGATAAAACCTTGCGCATCGGGCTCGCGGGCCACGTAGTGCGTCTGTTTCATGTGGCGCTCCTGGTGAGGGCTTTCTTGTTATGTGCAGGACATGCATTAGGAATATCCCTACATCCGCCACTTTGCACGGGGTCGCGGGCCACTAGCGGGCCTGCGTCGCGCTGGATTTTGTAACGATAATTTTACAAAAGCCCTGTCATCCCGGAAAATCACGCACATCGAGCTGGCCATCAAGTGGATTTTGTCAGCTTATCTTTACGACTTTTCCGCGTGCCGAAGAAAAACTTCGGCCGCTTCGAGAGCTTTCATGCGTATCAAAGTGCACTGCCAGAACCGCATCGGGATCCTGCGCGACATCCTCAACCTGCTGGTGGAGTACGGCATCAACGTGCTGCGCGGCGAGGTGGGGGGTGATCATGGCAACGCCATCTACCTGCACTGCCCGAACCTGATCAACATCCAGTTCCAGGCCTTGCGGCCGAAGTTCGAATCGATCGCCGGGGTGTTCGGGGTCAAACGGGTCGGGCTGATGCCCAGCGAGCGCCGGCACATGGAGCTCAATGCCTTGCTCGGGGCGCTGGACTTCCCGGTGCTGTCCATCGATATGGGCGGCAGCATCGTCGCCGCCAACCGCAGCGCGGCGCAGCTGCTTGGGGTGCGGGTCGATGAGGTGCCTGGCTTGCCACTTTCACGCTATGTCGAGGACTTCGACCTGCCGGAGCTGGTGCGCGCCAACAAGTCGCGCATCAACGGCCTGCGCATCAAGGTCAAGGGTGATGTGTTCCTGGCCGACATCGCGCCGCTGCAGTCGGAGCACGACGAAAGCGAGGCGCTGGCCGGCGCGGTGTTGACCCTGCATCGCGCCGACCGCATCGGCGAGCGCATCTACAACGTGCGCAAGCAGGAGCTGCGCGGGTTCGACAGCATCTTCCAGAGCTCGCGAGTGATGGCGGCGGTGGTGCGTGAGGCCCGGCGCATGGCGCCGTTGGATGCACCGCTGCTGATCGAGGGCGAGACCGGCACCGGCAAGGAGCTGCTGGCCCGCGCCTGCCACCTGGCCAGCCCGCGTGGCCAGGCGCCATTGATGGCGCTCAACTGCGCCGGCCTGCCGGAGTCGATGGCCGAAACCGAGCTGTTCGGTTACGGGCCGGGGGCGTTCGAGGGCGCGCGTGCCGAAGGCAAGCTCGGGCTGCTGGAGCTGACCGCAGGCGGCACCTTGTTCCTCGACGGGGTAGGGGAGATGAGCCCGCGTCTGCAGGTTAAGCTGCTGCGTTTCCTGCAGGACGGTTGCTTCCGCCGGGTGGGTAGCGATGAGGAGGTTTACCTGGATGTGCGCGTGATCTGTGCCACTCAGGTCGACCTGTCCGAGCTGTGTGCCCGGGGGGAGTTCCGCCAGGACCTCTACCACCGGCTCAACGTGCTGTCGCTGCACATCCCGCCGCTGCGCGAGTGCATGGATGGGCTGGAGGGGTTGGTGCAGCACTTTCTCGACCAGGCCAGCCGGCAGATTGGTTGCCCGATGCCGCGGCTGGCGCCGGCAGCGATGGACAAACTCAGCCAGTACCATTGGCCGGGCAACGTTCGGCAATTGGAGAACGTGTTGTTCCAGGCCGTATCGTTGTGCGAGGGCGGGGTAGTGAAGAGCGAACATATCCGTTTGCCGGATTATGGTGCGCGCCAGCCGTTGGGTGAGTTCTCGCTGGACGGTGA
The DNA here is from genome assembly GCF_049310485.1 of Pseudomonas sp. GZD-209. Taxonomy (NCBI): domain Bacteria; kingdom Pseudomonadati; phylum Pseudomonadota; class Gammaproteobacteria; order Pseudomonadales; family Pseudomonadaceae; genus Pseudomonas; species Pseudomonas sp. GZD-209. The sequence goes on along the minus strand of NZ_JBMOWQ010000062.1, from coordinate 15,691 downwards.
TCTTGCGCAGATTGTCGGGCGTTTTGAAAAGGCAGTACTTGAAAGTTTGATGAGTGAATATTCAAGTAGCCGGGCGTTGGGTAAAAGACTGGGTGTTTCACACACGACGATTGCCAACAAGTTGCGTGATTATTCACTTAACAAGTCGGCTGACTAGTTTCAAAAAGTTGTGGTATTCAGTAATTTCGCGGCTAAAGCCGCTCCCACAGGAATAGCGAGACCCTGTGGGAGCGGCTTTAGCCGCGAAAGGGCCCCGGTGGGGCCCTGATTCACGGGATCAGCCGTTGGAGCAACCGTTACCCATCACGCGGTATTCGAGAATGTGCTTCTGGCCCTGGGAGTCCTCGTAGGTCATACGGGCCGGCACCACTTCGCAGACATTGGGCACTTCGCTCATGGAGATAACGCGGGCGATGTCCAGGTGCTGCGAATAACTGTACTGTTCAACCGGAATCTGCTCGGCATCTTTTGCCTCGCCGGCCATTGCCGCGCCGCAAAGACTGCCAAGTACCAATACCAGTAAAGCTTTCATTTTCTATTTACCTGTCTAAGGTCGTGAGGGGGCACGCGGCGCTTGTGGCGCCGCGAGTACAACGGTTGTTCAACTATCAGGATGAGGTGCGGATCAACTTTGCCTTCGTGGGGGCTGTAACCAGAAGTTAATCGCGTTGCCGTTGCTGGCGAGTTGAATTTTAGGAGGGTGGCCGCGGCCGAAACAGAGGGGGTTTTGATAAAGTCTTTTGACAGAATCTGTAACAATCCCTTGGCAGAATGCTCCGGTTTTTCTCGCGGATGGCTGTATGCCATGAGTTAGAGCGGTCGAGCCTGACGGGTCGAGCTTCGGTGGGGCGCGTTACTACCAACGTCGAATGGCTTTTGCCGCTCTGGTACAGTTACAAACGGTTCCATACAAAAACAACTATTACACCGAGGTAACACAGATGAGTGCGGCTCCACTGTATCCCGTTCGTCCCGAGGTTGCGGCCACTACCCTGACCGACGAGGCCACCTACAAGGCCATGTACCAGCAGTCTGTGATCAACCCGGACGGCTTCTGGCGCGAGCAGGCCCAGCGCCTGGACTGGATCAAGCCCTTCACCAAGGTCAAGCAGACCTCGTTCGACGACCACCATGTCGATATCAAGTGGTTCGCCGACGGCACTCTGAACGTTTCCTCCAACTGCCTGGACCGCCACCTCGAAGAGCGCGGCGACCAGCTGGCGATCATCTGGGAGGGCGACGACCCTTCCGAGCATCGCAACATTACCTACCGCGAGCTCCACGAGCAGGTCTGCAAGTTCGCCAACGCCCTGCGTGGCCAGGACGTGCACCGTGGTGACGTGGTCACCATCTATATGCCGATGATCCCCGAGGCCGTGGTGGCCATGCTGGCCTGTGCCCGTATCGGCGCGATCCACTCGGTGGTGTTCGGTGGCTTCTCGCCAGAGGCCCTGGCCGGGCGCATCATCGACTGCAAGTCGAAAGTGGTGATCACTGCCGACGAAGGCGTGCGCGGCGGCCGTCGTACCCCGCTCAAGGGCAACGTCGACCTGGCCCTGACCAACCCTGAAACCAGCAGCGTGCAGAAGATCATCGTGTGCAAGCGTACCGGCGGCGACATCGCCTGGCACCAGCACCGCGACATCTGGTACGAGGACCTGATGAAGGTCGCCTCCAGCCACTGTGCGCCGAAAGAGATGGGTGCCGAAGAGGCGCTGTTCATCCTTTATACCTCCGGCTCCACTGGCAAGCCGAAGGGTGTGCTGCACACCACCGGTGGTTACCTGGTGTATGCCGCGCTGACCCATGAGCGGGTGTTCGACTACCGCCCGGGCGAGGTGTACTGGTGCACCGCCGACGTGGGCTGGGTCACTGGCCACAGCTATATCGTCTACGGCCCGCTGGCCAATGGCGCCACCACGCTGCTGTTCGAAGGTGTGCCGAACTACCCGGACATCACCCGCGTGTCGAAGATCGTCGACAAGCACAAGGTCAACATCCTCTACACCGCGCCGACCGCGATCCGCGCCATGATGGCCGAGGGTGAAGCTGCCGTGGCCGGCGCCGACGGTTCCAGCCTGCGCCTGCTGGGTTCGGTGGGCGAGCCGATCAACCCGGAGGCCTGGAACTGGTACTACAAGACCGTCGGCAAGCAGCGCTGCCCGATCGTCGACACCTGGTGGCAGACCGAGACCGGTGGTGTGCTGATCAGCCCGCTGCCTGGCGCTACCGCGCTCAAGCCGGGTTCGGCGACCCGCCCATTCTTCGGTGTGGTGCCAGCCCTGGTGGACAACCTGGGTAACCTGATCGATGGCGCGGCCGAAGGCAACCTGGTGATTCTCGATTCGTGGCCAGGCCAGTCGCGCTCGCTGTATGGCGACCACGACCGCTTTGTCGATACCTACTTCAAGACCTTCCGTGGCATGTACTTCACCGGTGACGGCGCCCGTCGCGACGAGGATGGCTACTACTGGATCACCGGCCGTGTGGATGATGTGCTGAACGTGTCCGGCCACCGCATGGGCACCGCCGAGATCGAAAGCGCCATGGTTGCCCACCCGAAAGTGGCCGAGGCCGCGGTGGTGGGTGTGCCGCACGACATCAAGGGGCAGGGCATCTATGTCTATGTCACCCTCAATGCTGGCGAGGAATCGAGCGAGCAACTGCGTCTGGAGCTGAAGAACTGGGTGCGCAAGGAGATCGGCCCGATCGCTTCGCCGGACGTGATCCAGTGGGCGCCGGGGCTGCCGAAAACCCGCTCGGGCAAGATCATGCGCCGCATCCTGCGCAAGATCGCCACGGCCGAGTACGACGCGCTGGGTGACATCTCCACCCTGGCCGACCCGGGTGTGGTGCAGCACCTGATCGATACCCACAAGGCGATGAGCCTGGCTTCGGCCTGATCTGCCTGATCGCGGGGCAAGTCCGCCCCATGGTAGTCATCCGATACCGTGGGAGCGGGCTTGCCCCGCGATGGCTTCCCATCAAAGCAAACCCCGTCGGGCAACCGGCGGGGTTTTTGCTTTACTGAATGGACTGTTACCCGACATTCATCGGTAACCGTGGCTGTAGGTGGTTTCGCACAGAATTGGGGCTTGTGGAAACATCCGTGGCGCATCGCGGTGCGATTTTTCAGCCATTTTATGCACCGTGGCACGCTGGACTTGCCGGAATACAAGGGTTTGCCAATAATAGGCGCGCTTATTGCTTTGGATATAGGTTATTTCTCTTTTGCTCTTGCATAATCAGCGAGAGCTGTCAATATCGCCCGCCGCGGTTTCAAGCGCTTCTGTAACTAGTTGTCGCTTTGAAGAAATATCGACTACCGGGCTGTCGCTAAAATGCCACTCACTCGCTCGTGGTCTGCGACCTTGGTCGAAACCTGCGCGGCTCGCGTTGTACCCATTCGCATATCGGGCAGCCGTTACACCTGCCTTGTATTGCCCCGTACCGATGGAGTTACCTGATGAAGAAGCTTGCACTGCTTGGCGCCCTGGCGCTTTCCGTGTTTTCCCTGGTATCGCAGGCCGATGAGAAGCCGTTGAAGATCGGTATCGAGGCCGCCTACCCACCCTTCGCCTTCAAGCAACCCGACGGCAGCATCGCCGGCTTCGACTACGACATCGGCAACGCCCTGTGCGAAGAGATGAAAGCCAAGTGCACCTGGGTCGAGCAGGAATTCGACGGCCTGATCCCGGCGCTGAAAGTGCGCAAGATCGACGCCATCCTGTCGTCCATGTCGATCACTGACGATCGCAAGAAGTCGGTTGACTTCACCAAGCGCTACTACCTCACCCCGGCTCGCCTGGTGATGAAGGAAGGTTCCACCGTCAGCGCCAGCCTGGATGAACTCAAGGGCAAGAAGATCGGTGTGCAGCGTGGTTCGATCCACGACCGCTTCGCCAAGGAAGTCCTGGCCCCGAAAGGCGCCACTGTCGTCCCATACGGCACCCAGAACGAAATCTACCTGGACGTCGCGGCCGGTCGCCTCGACGGCACCGTGGCCGACGCCACCCTGCTCGAAGATGGCTTCCTGAAAACCGACGCCGGCAAGGGCTTCGCCTTCGTCGGCCCATCGTTCACCGATGTGAAGTACTTCGGTGATGGTGTGGGTATCGCCGTGCGCAAGGGTGACGACGCCAACCGCGAGCGCATCAACAAGGCCATCGACGCGATTCGCGCCAACGGCAAGTACAAAGAGATCGAGAAGAAGTACTTCAACTTCGACATCTACGGCCCTGACGCTCAGTAAGACGTAGGGTTTCACCTGTGCAATGGTGCAAACAGCAGAATCTCTGAGGTTTGCACCATTTTTCATTCCCAAGCCCTGAGGAATTGCAATCATGTTGAAAGGCTATGGGGCAGTCATCCTCGATGGGGCGTGGCTGACGCTGCAGCTCGCCCTGTCGTCGATGGCCCTGGCCATCGTCCTCGGCCTGATCGGTGTGGCGCTGCGCTTGTCGCCGGTGCGCTGGTTGGCCTGGCTGGGTGACCTTTATTCCACGGTGATCCGTGGCATCCCTGACCTGGTGTTGATCCTGCTGATCTTCTACGGCGGCCAGGACCTGCTCAACCGGCTGGCACCGCTGCTGGGCTATGACGACTACATCGACCTGAACCCGCTGGTGGCCGGTATCGGCACTCTGGGCTTCATCTTCGGGGCCTATCTGTCGGAAACCTTCCGCGGCGCCTTCCTGGGTATCCCCAAGGGGCAGGCCGAGGCCGGTGCGGCGTATGGCATGAGCAACCTGCAGGTGTTCTTCCGCATCATGGTGCCGCAGATGATCCGCCTGGCGATCCCGGGCTTCACCAACAACTGGCTGGTGCTGACCAAGGCGACCGCGCTGATTTCGGTGGTCGGCCTGCAGGACATGATGTTCAAGGCCAAGCAGGCGGCCGATGCCACCCGCGAACCCTTCACCTTCTTCCTGGCGGTGGCGGCGCTGTACCTGGTATTGACCAGTGTCTCGCTGCTGGCGTTGAAGTACCTCGAGAAGCGCTACTCGGTTGGCGTCAAGGTGGTTGAACTATGATCTTTGACTACAACGTCATCTGGGAAGCCATGCCGCTGTATCTGGGCGGCCTGCTGACCACGCTGAAGCTGCTGGCGCTGTCGCTGCTGTTCGGCCTGCTGGCGGCCATTCCGCTGGGCTTGATGCGGGTTTCGAAACAACCGGTGGTGAACATGACCGCCTGGCTGTACACCTACGTCATTCGCGGCACGCCGATGCTGGTGCAGCTGTTCCTGATCTACTACGGCCTGGCCCAGTTCGAGGCGGTGCGCGAAAGCTTCCTGTGGCCGATGCTTTCCAGCGCGACCTTCTGCGCCTGCCTGGCGTTCGCCATCAACACCAGCGCCTACACCGCCGAGATCATCGCCGGCAGCCTCAAGGCCACGCCCCATGGCGAGATCGAGGCGGCCAAGGCGATCGGCATGTCGCGCTTCAAGATGTACCGCCGCATCCTGTTGCCGTCGGCGCTGCGCCGGGCGTTGCCGCAGTACAGCAACGAGGTGATCATGATGCTGCAGACCACCAGCCTGGCGTCGATCGTCACCCTGATCGACATCACCGGTGCTGCGCGCACGGTCAATGCCCAGTACTACCTGCCTTTCGAGGCCTACATCACGGCGGGCGTGTTCTACCTGTGCCTGACCTTCATCCTGGTGCGCCTGTTCAAGATGGCCGAACGCCGCTGGCTCGGCTACCTGGCGCCGCGCAAGCACTGACCGCTCTGTGAGAACCGACAGCATGTACAAACTTCAAATCCAAGACCTGCACAAGCGCTACGGCAGCCACGAGGTGCTCAAGGGCATCTCCCTCGAAGCCAAGGCAGGCGACGTGATCAGCATCATCGGCTCCAGTGGCTCGGGCAAATCGACCTTCCTGCGTTGCATCAACATGCTCGAGCAGCCGCATGCCGGGCGGATCCTGCTCAACAACGAAGAGCTCAAGCTGGTGGCCGGCAAGGACGGCGCGCTCAAGGCCGCCGACCCGAAACAGCTGCAGCGCATGCGTTCGCGGCTGTCGATGGTGTTCCAGCACTTCAACCTGTGGTCGCACATGACTGCGCTGGAGAACGTCATCGAGGCCCCGGTGCATGTGCTGGGCGTGAACAAGAAGGAAGCGCTGGAAAAGGCCGAGCACTACCTGAACAAGGTCGGTGTCGCCCATCGCAAGGACGCGTTCCCCGGGCACATGTCCGGCGGCGAGCAGCAGCGTGTGGCCATCGCCCGTGCCTTGGCCATGGAGCCCGAGGTGATGCTGTTCGACGAGCCGACCTCGGCATTGGACCCTGAGCTGGTGGGCGATGTGCTCAAGGTGATGCAGTCGCTGGCCCAGGAGGGCCGCACCATGGTGGTGGTCACCCACGAGATGGGCTTTGCCCGTGAGGTCTCCAACCAGCTGGTGTTCCTGCACAAAGGCCTGGTGGAAGAGCGCGGCTGCCCGCGTGAAGTGCTGGTCAATCCGCAGTCCGAGCGACTCAAGCAGTTCCTCTCCGGCAGCCTGAAGTAAAGGCTGCACTTTGCACCATAATGGGGCATGCTGCGCTGCGCGCGCAGCATGCCTTGGCGCCACGAGCGCGAACCTTCCCCTCCAGGTTTCGGACCACGCCCTATGACCACCCAGCGAATCGGATTTCTCATCTGGCCCAGCACCAAGCCGCTGACCCTGGCGTTGGCCGACGAGGTGTTGCAGGTGGCCCAGCGGGTGCATCCGGAGGTGGTCTACGAGCTGGTCTACTTGCAGGCCGAGGCCGGGCAGGAAGGTGCCTGGCGCTTGCCGGGCGAGGCCTGGAACGGCCGCCTGGAAGGTTGCCAGAAGTTGTTCCTGCTGGCCGACGAGCCGCCAGCGGCGATCAGTTCGGCGTTGTCGGCCGCACTCAAGCAACTGGCACGCAGTGGCTGCATGGTCGGTGGTCTGTCCGCCGGGGTCTATCCGCTGGCGGCGATGGGGCTGCTCGATGGCTACCGCGCTGCGGTGCACTGGCGCTGGCAGGATGATTTTGCCGAGCGGTTCCCCAAGGTGATCGCCACCAGCCATCTGTTCGACTGGGATCGGGACCGCCTGACCGCCTGTGGCGGCATGGCGGTGACCGACCTGTTGCTGGCGGTGCTGGCGCGTGACCACGGTGCCGAGCTGGCCGGTGCGGTGTCCGAAGAGCTGGTGGTCGAGCGCATTCGTGAAGGGGGGGAGCGCCAGCGTATCCCGCTGCAGAATCGCTTGGGCTCCAGCCATCCGAAGCTCACCCAGGCGGTGCTGCTGATGGAGGCCAATATCGAAGAGCCGCTGACCACCGACGAGATCGCCCAGCATGTCTGCGTGTCCCGTCGCCAGTTGGAGCGGATCTTCAAGCAGTACCTCAACCGGGTGCCCAGCCAGTATTACCTGGAGCTGCGCTTGAACAAGGCGCGGCAGATGCTGATGCAGACCAGCAAGTCGATCATCCAGATTGGCCTGTCGTGCGGGTTCTCCTCCGGGCCGCATTTCTCCAGTGCGTACCGCAACTTCTTTGGCGCCACGCCGCGTGAAGACCGCAATCAGCGGCGCAGCAGCAGCCCGTTCGAACTCAGCTCGGCGCCGGCCGAAAAGGGCTGATTTCTCTATTGCTTGTGCCGGCGCCTTCGCGGGTAAACCCGCTCCCACAGGGACCGCACAGACTTCCAATGCTGCGCAGGCTTTGTTGGAGCGGGTTTGCCCGCGAAAGGGCCGGTGCAGGTGAGTCGCCTTTGTTGATGTGAACACCCGTTCACCCATTCCCCCTCTGCCGTTACACTGCGCGATTGCGACACTGTTTGTCGCATTGCCGAAAACCTGCTGAAAACAGGGTTTTGCGCTGTAACAAGTTGTCGCCTGGCAGCAAGGACAGGCGCCGATCAGTCCTTACAATCCCCCCATCGCTCGCCACTTCCAGGCCAGCGTTCCTCTTCAGGAGACTCAGATGTCCGTTGAGCAAGCCCCGGTGCAACGTGCCGATTTCGACCAGGTCATGGTTCCCAACTATTCTCCGGCGGCCTTCATTCCTGTGCGAGGCGAGGGCTCCCGTGTCTGGGATCAGTCGGGTCGCGAACTGATCGACTTCGCCGGCGGTATCGCCGTCAACGCCCTGGGCCACTGCCATCCGGCGCTGGTCAAGGCACTGACCGAACAGGCCAACACCCTCTGGCACGTCTCCAACGTATTCACCAACGAGCCGGCCCTGCGCCTGGCGCACAAGCTGGTGGACGCGACCTTTGCCGAGCGTGCGTTCTTCTGCAACTCCGGCGCCGAAGCCAACGAGGCCGCCTTCAAGCTGGCCCGTCGCGTCGCCCATGACCGTTTCGGCCCGGAAAAGCACGAAATCATCGCCACGGTTAACAGCTTCCACGGCCGCACCCTGTTCACCGTCAGCGTCGGTGGCCAGCCCAAGTACTCCGACGGCTTCGGCCCGAAGATCACCGGCATCAGCCACGTGGCCTACAACGACCTGGACGCGCTGAAGGCGCAAATTTCCGACAAGACCTGCGCCGTGGTGATCGAACCGATCCAGGGCGAGAGCGGTGTGGTTCCGGCCGACAAGGCGTACCTGGAAGGCGCCCGCAAGCTGTGTGAAGAACACAATGCCCTGCTGATCTTCGATGAAGTGCAGACCGGCGTCGGCCGTACCGGCTCGCTGTATGCCTACCAGCATTACGGCGTCACCCCGGACATCCTCACCAGCGCCAAGAGCCTGGGCGGCGGCTTCCCGATCGGCGCCATGCTGACCACCAGCGAAATTGCCAAGCACCTGGCTGTCGGCACCCACGGCACCACCTACGGCGGCAACCCGCTGGGCTGCGCCGTCGCCTGCGCAGTGCTGGACGTGATCAACACCCCGCAAACGCTGGCGGGCATCAAGGCCAAGCACGAGCGCTTCAAGACCCGCCTGGAAAAGCTCGGCCAGCAATCCGGCCTGTTCACCCAGGTGCGTGGTGTCGGCCTGTTGCTCGGCTGCGTGCTCAGTGACGCCTGGAAAGGCAAGGCCAAGGACATCCTCAACGCCGCCGAGAAGGAAGGCTTGATGGTGCTGCAGGCGGGCCCCGACGTGGTGCGCTTCGCCCCGAGCCTGGTGGTCGAGGATGCCGACATCGACGAAGGCCTGGATCGCTTCGAGCGTGCCGTGGCCAAACTGACTCAGGGCTGATCGCCCGGTAGTCCCGTCGCCTGCCCTGATTGCGATCAGGGCAGGCGAATCCTGAATTTCAATGCGGGCACCTGCTTGCAGGTAGTGGCGCGTGCCCGCTGTTTTCCCGTGCCGATTGATCGGCGCGCTTTCCCGAAAGGAGTGACACCATGCTGGTGATGCGCCCCGCGCAAATGGCTGATCTGAACGAAGTGCAGCGCATGGCTGCCGACAGCCCCATTGGTGTCACCTCGCTGCCGGACGATACCAGTCGCCTGGGCGACAAGATCGCCGCCTCGGAAACCTCCTTCGCCGCTGAAGTGAGCTTCAATGGCGAAGAGAGCTACTTCTTCGTGCTCGAAGACAGCGCCACCGGCAAGCTGGTCGGCTGCTCGGCCATCGTCGCCTCTGCCGGCTACTCCGAGCCGTTCTACAGCTTTCGCAACGAGACCTTCGTGCATGCCTCGCGCGAGCTGAAGATCCACAACAAGATCCACGTCCTATCGCTGTGCCACGACCTCACCGGCAACAGCCTGCTGACCAGCTTCTATGTGCTGCCGGAGCTGGTCAACAGCGCCTTCGCCGAGCTCAACTCCCGTGGCCGTCTGCTGTTCATGGCCGCGCACCCGGAGCGCTTCGCCGAGTCGGTGGTGACCGAAATCGTCGGCTACAGCGACGAGCAGGGCGAGTCGCCGTTCTGGGATGCCATCGGGCGCAACTTCTTCGACCTCAATTACGCCGACGCTGAGCGCCTGTGCGGCCTGAAGAGCCGTACCTTCCTGGCCGAGCTGATGCCTCACTACCCGATCTATGTGCCGCTGCTCCACGATGAGGCGCAGGAAGCGATGGGCCAGGTGCACCCGCGGGCGCAGATCACCTTCGACATCCTCATGCGTGAGGGCTTCGAGACCGAGCACTACATCGACATCTTCGACGGCGGCCCGACCCTGCATGCCCGTGCTTCGGGTATCCGTTCGATCGCCCAGAGCCGTGTGGTACCGGTCAAGCTCGACGAAGCGCCGGTCAAGGGCGGCCGCCCGTACCTGGTGTGCAACGGCCAGTTGCAGGATTACCGCGCGGTGCTGCTGGAGCTGGACTGGGTGCCGGGCAAGCCGGTCAGCCTGAACAGCGAAGCCGCCGAGGCCCTGGGCGTCGGCGAGGGTGCCAGCGTGCGCCTGGTAGCGGTCTGATAAGCCGGAACAGAGAGTTTCGCGGCGGGCACAGACCGCCGCACAAGGAGATAGCATGATCGTTCGTCCTGTACGCAGCAGCGATTTACCCGCGCTGATCGAATTGGCCCGCAGCACCGGCACCACCGGGCTGACCACGCTCCCGGCCAACGAAGAGCGCCTCGGCCAGCGTGTTGGCTGGGCCGAGAAGAGCTTCCGCGGTGAAGCCGAGCGCGGCGACACCGACTACCTGTTCGTGCTGGAGAACGACGAAGGCCTGGTGGTCGGCATCAGCGCCATCGCCGGCGCCGTCGGTTTGCGTGAGCCCTGGTACAACTACCGGGTAGGGCTGACCGTCAGCGCCTCGCAGGAGCTGGGCATCTACCGCGAGATCCCTACACTGTTCCTGGCCAACGACCTGACCGGCAACTCCGAGCTGTGCTCGTTGTTCCTGCGCAGCGACCATCGCAGCGGCCTCAACGGCCGGCTGCTGTCCAAGGCGCGGATGCTGTTCATCGCCGAGTTCCCGCAACTGTTCGGCAACAAGATCATCGCCGAGATGCGCGGCATGTCCGATGAGTCCGGGCGCTCGCCGTTCTGGGAAAGTCTGGGCCGGCACTTCTTCAAGATGGAGTTCAGCCAGGCCGACTACCTCACCGGGGTGGGTAACAAATCGTTCATCGCTGAACTGATGCCCAAGTTCCCGCTGTACACCTGCTTCCTGTCTCAGGCTGCGCGTGACGTGATCGGCCGCGTGCACACCGACACCGAGCCGGCGCTGGCCATGCTCAAGCGAGAAGGCTTCAACTACCAGGGGTTTGTCGACATCTTCGACGCAGGCCCGGCCATCGAGTGCGAAACCTCGAAGATCCGTGCGGTGCGTGAAAGCGAAACCCTGGTGCTGGCTGTCGGCACGCCGGGTGACGACGCCACCCCTTACATCATTCACAACCGCAAGCGCGAAGACTGCCGCATCACTGCCGCGCCGGCGCGCCTTGCCGCAGGCACCCTGGTGGTCGATCCGCTGACCGCCAAGCGCCTGCGCCTGGGCGCCGGCGACAATGTGCGCGCGGTGCCGCTGTCCGCCGGCCGGGAGGCTCAGTAAATGACCACGCATTACATCGCAGGCAAATGGCTGGCTGGCCAGGGCGAAGCCTTGCAGTCGCTCAACCCCGTCACCCAGGTAGTGGTCTGGGCCGGGCAGGGCGCCGATGCCGCTCAGGTTGCAGCGGCAGTGGAAGCGGCGCGCCAAGCGTTCCCGAACTGGGCGCAGCTGAGCCTGGACGCGCGTATCGCTGTGCTCGAGGCGTTCGCCGAAAAGCTCAAGGCCCGTGCCGACGAGCTGGCACGCTGCATTGGTGAAGAAACCGGCAAGCCCTTGTGGGAGTCGGCCACCGAAGTCACCAGCATGGTCAACAAGGTGGCGATCTCGGTGCAGAGCTACCGCGAGCGTACCGGCGAAAAGAGCGGCCCGCTGGCCGACGCCACGGCCGTGCTGCGCCACAAGCCCCATGGTGTGGTGGCAGTGTTCGGCCCGTACAACTTCCCCGGCCACCTGCCCAACGGCCATATCGTCCCGGCCTTGCTGGCGGGCAACTGCGTGGTCTTCAAGCCAAGCGAGCTGACCCCCAAGGTTGCCGAGTTGACCGTGCAGTGCTGGATTGAAGCCGGGTTGCCTGCCGGTGTGCTCAATCTGGTCCAGGGTGCCCGCGAAACCGGCGTGGCGCTGGCTGCCAACCCGGGCATCGATGGCCTGTTCTTCACTGGTTCCAGCCGCACCGGCAACCTGTTGCACCAGCAGTTCGCCGGGCGCCCGGACAAGATCCTGGCCCTGGAGATGGGCGGCAACAACCCGCTGGTGGTGGACGAGGTCAAGGACCTGGACGCCGCGGTCTACACCATCATCCAGTCGGCGTTCATTTCCGCCGGCCAGCGCTGCACCTGTGCCCGGCGCCTGCTGGTGCCCCAGGGCGCCTGGGGCGACCAACTGCTCGCGCGTCTGGTCGAGGTCAGCCGTAGCATCAGTGTCGGCGCTTTCGACCAGCAGCCGGCACCCTTCATGGGCTCGGTGATTTCGCTGCAGGCCGCCCGCGCGCTGGTCGCGGCCCAGGCGGATCTGCTCGACAAGGGCGCCGTGGCGCTGCTGGAGATGACTCAGCCGCAGGCCAATGCGGCATTGCTGACCCCGGGCATCATCGATGTCACCGCCGTGACCGGTCGCCCGGACGAAGAGTTTTTCGGCCCGCTGCTGCAAGTGATCCGCTACAGCGATTTCGACGCGGCGATCAATGAGGCCAACAACACCCAGTACGGCCTGGCCGCCGGGTTGCTGTCGGACTCCAATGCCCGTTACCAGCACTTCTGGCTGCGCAGCCGCGCCGGTATCGTCAACTGGAACAAGCAACTGACCGGTGCCGCCAGCAGCGCGCCGTTCGGTGGTGTGGGTGCCAGCGGCAACCACCGCGCCAGCGCTTACTACGCGGCCGACTATTGCGCCTATCCCGTGGCTTCGCTGGAGACCGCGAGCCTTGCACTGCCGGCGACCCTGACGCCGGGCGTCACCCTATAACAACAGGTCTCGGAGCCTTGCCGATGAAATCCTACGAAGTGAATTTTGATGGCCTGGTGGGGCCGACCCACAACTACGGTGGCCTGTCCTACGGCAACGTGGCGTCACAAAGCAACAGCCAGCAGGGCTCCAACCCGCGCGAAGCGGCGCGCCAGGGCCTGGCCAAGATGAAGGCGCTGATGGAGATGGGCTTCCAGCAGGGCGTGCTGGCGCCGCAGGAGCGCCCGGATGTGGCGGCCCTGCGCAGCCTGGGCTTCACCGGCAGCGACGCTGAGGTGATCCGCCGCGCGGCGAAAGAAGCCATGCCGTTGCTGGTCGCCAGTTGCTCGGCGTCGAGCATGTGGGTGGCCAACGCCGCCACGGTCAGCCCCAGCGCCGACACCGCCGACGGCCGCGTGCACTTCACTGCCGCCAACCTCAACTGCAAATACCACCGCAGTATCGAACACCCGACCACCAGCCGTGTGCTGGGGGCCATGTTCAATGACGACAAGCACTTCGCCCACCATGCCGCGCTGCCGGCGGTGGCGCAGTTCGGTGACGAAGGCGCGGCCAACCACACGCGGTTCTGCCGAGATTACGGCGATGCCGGCGTCGAGTTCTTCGTCTATGGCCGCAGCGCGTTCGACAGCCGCTATCCGGCGCCGCAGAAGTACCCGGCGCGCCAGACCCTGGAAGCCTCGCAGGCGGTCGCCCGGCTGCATGGCCTGCGCGACGATGGCGTGGTCTACGCTCAACAGAACCCGGCGGTGATCGACCAGGGCGTGTTCCACAACGATGTGATCTCGGTGGGCAACGGCGAGGTGCTGTTCTATCACGAGGACGCCTTCCTCGAGACCGACGCAGTGCTCGGCCAGCTGCAGGCTAAACTGGCCGGCAAGGGTGGCCAGTTCCAGGCCATCTGCGTGCCGCGCTCGGCGGTGGCGGTGGAGGACGCAGTGCGTTCCTACCTGTTCAACAGCCAGCTGCTCAGCCGCGCCGACGGTTCCATGCTGCTGGTGGTGCCGGAAGAATGCCGCAACAACGAACGCGTCTGGGCGTATCTGGGGCAACTGACCAGCCAGGGCGGCCCGGTGAAGGAGGTCAAGGTGTTCGACCTCAAGCAGAGCATGCAGAACGGCGGTGGCCCGGCTTGCCTGCGTTTGCGCGTGGCGTTGAAGGAAACGGAACTGGCGGCGGTCAATCCAGGCGTTATCATGACGGCCTCGCTGTACGACACCTTGGTGCAGTGGGTCGACAAGCACTACCGCGATCGCCTTGGCGAAGCGGACCTGGCCGACCCGCAACTGCTGATCGAATGTCGTACGGCATTGGATGAGCTGACCCAGATCATGAAGCTGGGCTCGGTGTATCCGTTCCAACGCCAACCTTGATAGAGAGAAATTGCAATGTCCGACGCCCTGCGCCTGATCCTGGAAGATGAAGACGGCACCCAGCTGGAAACCTCCTGCACGCGCTTTGCCGTGGTCTGGCAAGGCAAGGAAGTGTGGATCCAGCAGGACGGCCGCGGCCAGCTGCTGATCGGTGTCGATGTCGACGAGAACGACACCGAGTACGCCAACCTGCTGTTGCGTCCGATGGCCACCAACCTGGTCAGCCTGCAACTGGAAATGGAACCGGCAGAGGTCGGCGATGACGACGATCACGTCCATGGCCCGGACTGCGGCCACCACCACTAAGGAAGTGCCTATGCTCGCCCTCGGCAAACTGCTTGAGCTGACCCTGACCGATCACGAACCGGCCGAGAAGACCCAAGTGACACCCAAGGGCGCGCGTTTGCGCTGGCTGGGGGAGGGCGCACTGGAAGTGCGTCCGCCCGAAGGCGATGACAGTGGGCTGGACCTGCTGCTGTCGGCCGGGATTCACGGCAACGAGACAGCGCCTATCGAACTGCTCGAGCGGCTGCTGCATGGTGTGGCCAACGGCAAGATCAAGCCCCGTGCGCGGGTGCTGTTCCTGTTCGGCAACCCGGCGGCGATCCGCAAGGGCGAGCGCTTCATCGAGCAGGACATCAACCGCCTGTTCAATGGTCGTCATGAGCTTTCCAGCGGCTTCGAGGCTTTGCGTGCCGCTGAGCTTGAGCAGTTTGCCCGGGTGTTCTTCAGCAAAACGGAACGCACCCGCCTGCATTACGACCTGCATACCGCGATCCGCGGTTCCAAGATCGAGCAGTTCGCCTTGTATCCCTACAAGGAGGGCCGCACGCATTCCCGGCGTGAACTGGCGCGCCTGGCTGCGGCAGGGATGGAGGCGGTGCTGCTGCAGAGCAAGTCTTCGATTACCTTCAGTGCCTTCACCTATGAGCAGTTGGGGGCCGAGGCATTCACCCTCGAACTGGGCAAGGCGCGGCCGTTTGGGCAGAACGAAGGCGTCAATCTCGACAAGCTCGAAGAGCGCCTCATCCAGATCATCGAAGGTGCCGAACCTGAGACCGACGACTCGCTCGACGGCCTGAAGCTGTTCAGTGTCGCCCGCGAGATCATCAAGCACAGTGATAGTTTCCACCTGCATCTGCCGGCGGACATCGAGAACTTCTCCGAGTTGAGCAAGGGCTACCTGCTGGCCGAGGATCTGGCCGAAACGCGCTGGGTCGTGGAGGAGGAGGGCGCGCGGATCATCTTCCCCAACCCCAAGGTCAAGAATGGCCTCAGGGCGGGGATTCTCATCGTGCCCGACTCGGGGCAGCGGCTGGCCTGATACCCGCCATTGCAGGCACCGAAATCTGACGTGGGAGCGGGCTTGCCCCGCGATTACGCATGGCCTGGTGGGCGCGTTGGCGCTGCCGGTGCTGATCGCGGGGCAAGCCCGCTCC
>NZ_JBMOWQ010000061.1:0-66168 GCF_049310485.1 Pseudomonas sp. GZD-209 | reverse complement strand
TTCCGCTCTCTTTCCCTGCTTTACCTTTCCTTCTTTCCTCCTCCCCCCCCCCCCCCCCCCCCCCCCCCCCCCCCCCCCCCCCCCCACGGTGCGAGATCAGCCTGCTTTTGGATCCCTTCGGTGATGAAATTCTTTTAATTCACCAACCTGTTAATTTTCCCCGCCCCAGGACTGTAATTGGCTTGCCAGTAGCGAAACGCTGGCTTTAGCATCGAGGTCATGCCGTTTCCAACTGCTTTAGTCTGATAAACCGTCCTATCGACGGTTTCTATCGCACAAACACACTGCACCCAGACTGCAGGACCGATATAATGCGGCCCTTTGCCGTCGTTTCGTCGATTCGACGTGTGGCCGCCGTTTCCGTGGAAGAACCTATGAAAAGCGCAGAAATCCGTGAAGCCTTCCTCCGCTTCTTCGAAGAGCAGGGACATACTCGCGTTGCCTCCAGCTCCCTGATCCCGGGCAATGACCCGACCCTGCTGTTCACCAACGCCGGCATGAACCAGTTCAAGGACTGCTTCCTCGGCCAGGAAAAGCGCGCCTACACCCGCGCGGTGAGCAGCCAGAAGTGCGTACGCGCCGGCGGCAAGCACAACGACCTGGAAAACGTCGGCTATACCGCCCGTCACCACACGTTCTTCGAGATGCTGGGCAACTTCAGCTTCGGCGACTATTTCAAGCGCGATGCAATCACCTTCGCCTGGACCTTCCTGACTTCGGACAAGTGGCTCAACCTGCCGAAGGAAAAACTGTGGGTCACCGTCTATGCCAGCGACGACGAGGCCTACGACATCTGGACCAAGGAAGTCGGCGTGCCCGCCGAGCGCATGGTGCGCATCGGTGACAACAAGGGCGCCCCGTACGCCTCCGACAACTTCTGGACCATGGGCGACACCGGCCCGTGCGGCCCGTGCACCGAGATTTTCTACGACCACGGCGCCGACATCTGGGGCGGCCCACCCGGCTCGCCGGAAGAAGACGGCGACCGCTACATCGAGATCTGGAACAACGTCTTCATGCAGTTCAACCGCACCGCCGATGGCGTCCTGCACCCGCTGCCAGCGCCGTCGGTGGACACCGGCATGGGCCTGGAGCGTATCAGTGCGGTGATGCAGCATGTGCACTCGAACTACCAGATCGACCTGTTCCAGAGCCTGTTGGCCGCGGCTGCCAAGGCCATCGGCTGCAGCAACGACGAGCAGCCTTCGCTGAAAGTGGTCGCTGACCACATTCGTTCCTGCGGCTTCCTGATCGCCGACGGTGTGCTGCCGTCGAACGAAGGTCGTGGCTACGTGCTGCGTCGCATCATTCGTCGCGCCTGCCGCCACGGCAACAAGCTGGGCGCCACTGGCAGCTTCTTCCACAAGATCGTTGCCGCGCTGGTCGCCGAGATGGGCGAAGCCTTCCCTGAGCTGAAAAGCCAGCAGGCGCACATCGAGCGAGTGCTCAAGACCGAAGAGGAGCAGTTCGCCAAGACCCTGGAGCAGGGCCTGCGCATCCTCGAGCAGGACCTGGCCCAGCTGCAGGGCAAGGTTGTACCGGGCGACGTGGTGTTCAAGCTGTACGACACCTACGGCTTCCCCATGGACCTCACCGCCGACATCGCCCGCGAGCGCGAACTGACCATCGACGAGGCCGGCTTCGAGCGTGAAATGGAAGCCCAGCGTGAGCGTGCCCGCTCCGCCAGCGCCTTCGGCATGGACTACAACAGCCTGGTCAAGGTCGATACCGCCACTGACTTCCTCGGCTACGATGCCACCGAAGGGCAGGGCAAGGTCATTGCCCTGTACAAGGATGGCCAGGCGGTCGAGCAGTTGGGCGAAGGCGAAGAGGGCGTGGTGATCCTGGATCGCACCCCGTTCTACGCCGAGTCGGGCGGCCAGGTGGGTGACTGTGGTTACCTGCAGGCCGGCGCCGCGCGCTTCGATGTGCGCGATACCACCAAGACCGGTGGCGCCTTCCTGCACCACGGTGTGGTTGCCAGCGGTGCGCTGACCGTTGGCGCAGCCGTCGACGCGCGTGTCGATGCCGATGTCCAGCACGCTACCTCGCTGAACCACTCCGCCACCCACCTGCTGCACGAAGCGCTGCGCCAGGTACTGGGCGAGCACGTACAGCAGAAGGGCTCGCTGGTCGACAGCCAGCGCCTGCGTTTCGACTTCAGCCACTTCGAGGCGGTCAAGCCTGAGCAGATCAAGGCGCTGGAAGATATCGTCAACCGTGAAGTGCGTCGCAACACCGAGGTGCAGACCGAGCTGACCGACATCGAGACCGCCAAGGCCAAGGGCGCCATGGCGTTGTTCGGTGAGAAGTATGGCGACACCGTGCGCGTGCTGAGCATGGGCGGTGACTTCTCCGTCGAACTGTGCGGTGGCATCCACGCCAAGCGCACGGGCGACATCAGCCTGTTCAAGATCATCAGCGAAGGCGGCGTGGCCTCTGGCGTGCGCCGTATCGAAGCGGTCACCGGTGCCGCCGCGCTGGCTTACCTGAACGCTGCCGAAGAGCAGGTCAAGGAAGCCGCGCAACTGGTCAAGGGTAACCGCGACAACCTGATCGACAAGCTGTCGGCTGTGCTCGAGCGCAACCGTCAGCTGGAAAAGCAGCTTGAGCAGCTGCAGGCCAAGGCCGCCAGCGCCGCCGGGGACGATCTCTCCAATGCGGCCGTTGAGGTCAAGGGCGCCAAGGTGCTCGCCGCCCGCCTGGATGGGCAGGATGGCAAGGCCTTGCTGGCGCTCGTCGATCAGCTGAAGAACAAGCTCGGCCATGCAGTGATCCTGCTGGGCAGCGAGCATGAGGGCAAGGTCGTGCTGGTGGCTGGCGTGACCAAGGACCTCTCCGGCCAACTCAAGGCTGGCGATCTGATGAAGCAAGCCGCTGCGGCGGTGGGTGGCAAGGGTGGTGGTCGCCCGGACATGGCCCAGGGTGGTGGCGTCGACGTCGCCGCGCTGGACAATGCCTTGGCCCTGGCTGTGCCGTTCGCCGAGCAGGGACTTTGAGATGAGGCGACCGTCGGTCTAGTCGGCGGTCGCTTCATGTTGGATTGTTTTTTGGGGCCCCTTGGGGCTGAGGCACCTTTGAAATGGCGTTGATCGTACAGAAATTTGGCGGTACCTCTGTCGGTTCCATCGAGCGGATCGAGCAGGTAGCCGACAAGGTCAAGAAATTCCGTGAGCAAGGCACTGACCTGGTGGTAGTGCTGTCGGCCATGAGCGGCGAAACCAATCGCCTGATCGACCTGGCCAAGCAGATTACCGACAAGCCAGAGCCTCGCGAGCTGGACGTGATTGTTTCGACCGGTGAGCAGGTCACCATCGCCCTGTTGACCATGGCGTTGATGAAGCGTGGCGTGCCTGCGGTGTCGTACACCGGCAACCAGGTGCGCATCCTCACCGACAGCGCGCACAACAAGGCGCGCATCCTGCAGATCGACGACCAGAAGATCCGCGCCGACCTCAAGGCCGGCCGCGTGGTCGTGGTTGCAGGTTTCCAGGGCGTCGACGAGCACGGCAACATCACCACGCTCGGCCGTGGTGGCTCCGATACCACCGGTGTGGCACTCGCAGCGGCCCTGAAGGCCGACGAATGCCAGATCTACACCGATGTCGATGGCGTCTACACCACCGACCCGCGTGTCGTGCCCCAGGCCCAGCGCCTGGAGAAGATCACCTTCGAGGAGATGCTGGAAATGGCCAGCCTCGGCTCCAAGGTGCTGCAGATCCGTTCGGTGGAGTTCGCCGGCAAGTACAACGTCCCGCTGCGCGTGCTGCACAGCTTCAAGGAGGGTCCGGGTACCCTCATTACCATTGATGAAGAGGAATCCATGGAACAGCCAATCATTTCCGGTATCGCCTTCAACCGTGATGAGGCCAAGCTGACCATTCGTGGCGTCCCGGACACTCCAGGCGTTGCCTTCAAGATCCTCGGCCCGATCAGCGCGGCGAACATCGAAGTCGACATGATCGTGCAGAACGTTTCGCACGATAACACCACCGACTTCACCTTCACCGTGCACCGCAACGAGTACGAAAAGGCGTTGAGCGTGCTGGAGAACACCGCCCGTGAAATCGGTGCGCGTGAAGTGGTTGGTGATACCAAGATCGCCAAGGTGTCGATCGTTGGCGTTGGCATGCGTTCGCACGCGGGTGTTGCCAGCCGCATGTTCGAAGCCCTGGCCAAGGAGAGCATCAACATCCAGATGATCTCCACCTCCGAGATCAAGGTTTCGGTAGTGATCGAAGAGAAGTACCTGGAGCTGGCCGTTCGCGCGCTGCACACCGCGTTCGAGCTCGATGCTCCTGCCCGACAGGGCGAGTAAGGCGTTGCCTGAGAGGGCGCGGCTTGCCGCGCCCTTCGTGTTTCTGGCTGCCGGTCGCACCCTTGTCCAGGTGCTGCTGGCGGTTGGTCCGGGCCAGTGCCGTCGTCCACGGTCGGGCCCTGCTTAATCAAAGACTGTTGTCCCTGAAGTTACATGTGAGGAGAAAACTATGCTGATTCTGACTCGTCGGTGCGCCGAGAGCCTGATCATTGGTGACGGTGAGATCACCGTGACGGTCCTGGGTGTCAAAGGCAACCAGGTGCGTATCGGCGTGAGCGCGCCAAAAGAAGTGGCCGTTCACCGTGAGGAAATCTACCTGCGGATCAAGAAAGAGAAGGACGAGGAGCCAAGCCTTTAATTTTTTTGAAGTTTTTTTCAAAAAAAGGGTTGCAAACGAGGAAGGGTGTGTTTAATATTCGCCTCGTGTTGCGGTGAGGTGGCCGAGTGGCCGAAGGCGCTCCCCTGCTAAGGGAGTATACCTCATAAGGGTATCGGGGGTTCGAATCCCCCCTTCACCGCCATTATTTGCCTAGAGCGCTTATAGCGATCTGAATGGCACAGAAAGACACGGACTCATAGCTCAGCTGGATAGAGTACTCGGCTACGAACCGAGCGGTCGCAGGTTCGAATCCTGCTGAGTCCGCCACTTTTGAAGTGGTTTTGTTTACAAAGCTGCTTCAAGTAACCAGTGGTAACCTGGTCTAAAACTACCAACCACGGACTCATAGCTCAGCTGGATAGAGTACTCGGCTACGAACCGAGCGGTCGCAGGTTCGAATCCTGCTGAGTCCGCCACTTTTGAAGTGGTTTTGCTTGCAAAGGCACTTCAACAAGCCAGTGGTAATCTGGCCTAAAACTACCAACCACGGACTCATAGCTCAGCTGGATAGAGTACTCGGCTACGAACCGAGCGGTCGCAGGTTCGAATCCTGCTGAGTCCGCCATACCTGAAAAGCCCGCTTATTCAAGCGGGCTTTTTCTTTTTCGGCATTCACTGATTCTGTCCACGCACGACTAGACTCACGTTGATAGCCCGATCCCGAACAGCCCTTATGTGCATGTGATTTTTGTAAGCCTCAGGCCGTCGCACTGTTGGCTTCGAGTGTTGTCACAGCTTTATTGCGCAAACGATTGTTCTGGCCAAAATTTTAAGCGATCCGACAGCTGACACCGTGTATGATTGCGCCCGTCAGCCCCGCCGGGGCTTGTGGAATACCACCATGGACTTACCCAGTAGTTACTCCCTAACACGCTTCATGCAGCAAGATCTGATCGATTGATTCTCCCGGCGTGCTCCGCTGCTGGGGGTGGAGTTCGCCTATGACCGAAGTAGAAGTAAAGAAAGCTCAAGACAGCCTGCAGGATCGCCTTGCCCAGGTGATCGAACTGCTGCAGCGCCAGCGCGTGGTCGAGGACCTGACGCACCGTCAGGAAGGCCATCACCACGACCTCGTGGAAAACCTCGTCCACCGGCAGAACCTCGTCGAACTGCAGCGCAAGCTCGATGACCTGCACCTCGCCGACATTGCCTACATCCTCGAAGCCTTGCCGCTGGAAGACCGCCTGACGGTCTGGCAGCTGGTGCGCTCTGATCGTGATGGCGACATCCTGCTGGAAGTTTCCGACGCCGTCCGCCAGTCCCTGATCGCCGACATGGACGATCACGAACTGCTCGCCGCCGCCAAGGAAATGGACGCCGACGAACTCGCCGACCTGGCGCCGGAGTTGCCGCGCGACGTCGTCCATGAGTTGATGGAAAGCCTCGACGCCCAGCAACGTGAGCGCGTGCGTTCGGCGCTGAGCTATGACGAGGAGCAAGTCGGTGCACTGATGGACTTCGAGATGGTGACCATCCGCGAAGACGTCAGCCTGGAAGTGGTACTGCGCTACCTGCGTCGGCTCAAAGAGCTGCCGGGGCACACCGACAAGCTGTTCGTGGTCGACTACGACGGTATCCTCAAGGGCGTGCTGCCCATCAAGCGGCTGCTGGTCAACGACCCGGACAAGAAAGTCGCGGAGGTCATGGCCAATGACCCGGTGGTTTTCCACCCCGAGGAAGATGCCTATGACGCGGCCCTGGCATTCGAGCGTTATGACCTGGTGTCCGCGCCGGTGGTGGACAAGAACGAGCGCCTGATCGGCCGACTGACCATTGATGAAATGGTCGACCTGATCCGTGAGGAAAGCGAGAGCGAAGTGCTCAACATGGCAGGTCTGCGCGAAGAGGAAGACATCTTCGCCTCGGTCTGGCGCTCGCTGCGCAACCGTTGGGCCTGGCTGGCCATCAACCTGATTACGGCCTTCCTGGCGTCCCGGGTGATCGGCCTGTTCGAAGGTTCGATCGAGAAGCTGGTGGCCCTGGCTGCGCTGATGCCGATCGTTGCCGGTATCGGTGGTAACTCGGGTAACCAGACCATCACCATGATCGTGCGCGCGATGGCACTGGACCAGGTGTCGCCGGGCAACACCAGCCGCCTCATGCGCAAGGAGTTGGCGGTTTCGCTGCTCAACGGCCTGATATGGGGTGGGGTGATCGGCGCGGTAGCATTCATGCTCTACGGCAGTTGGTCGTTGGGCCTGGTGATGACGGCGGCCATGACCCTCAACTTGTTGCTGGCGGCCCTGATGGGGGTCTTGATTCCGATGACGCTGACCCGCCTGGGTCGCGACCCGGCCATGGGCTCCAGCGTGATGATCACTGCTGTGACTGACAGCGGCGGCTTCTTCATTTTCCTGGGATTGGCAACGCTGTTCCTGCTCTGAGTGGTGGAATAGCGGCAACAAAAAAGCCAGCTTTCGCTGGCTTTTTTGTGTGTCGATGCTTTGGGTCAGGACGCGTCAGCAGCCATTTCCACATCGTGTGCGATCAGCGCAACCAGTGCGTTCTGCTGGCGATGGGACAGCTGGCGGAAGCGTTGCAGCAGTTCGCGCTCGTGCAGGCTGAGCTCTGGGCTGTCCAGGCGCATGCTCAGTTCGTCGCCCAGCGCGCCTTCCTGGATAAGACTCTGTTCCAGGCGCGCGATGATCTCGGAGTTCATGCTGCGGTGATGGTTGCGCGCTACCTCGGCAATGCGCTCACGCATTCCGTCTGGCAGGCGGACGACGAACTTGTCAGCGGTGCGGCTCGAATAAATAGCCTGTTTCAATGGGCGCATATAAATTGACCGGTTGTTCTGGTTCAGGGGAAGCGGTTCGCAAATTGGCCGCACGGTGGAAGTACGACCGCGGCGACGACAAAATGTTCAACCGTAATGTAGTTTCGGGTTTTCATCTTGCCTCATGTCGCCGATTCCTTGGCGTCAATTCTGTGACAAATAGTGGCTCCGGTACAGGCTTTTTGCCAGTACCAATTATCAGAAATGAGTACTGGTTTGAAAAGATTCACATTGACGCAGACTGCAGGTGCGTCAGACCTTTGTCGTCAAAATCTGGTAACTGGCAGCAAAGGTTAGGGAAAAACCCTAGAATGCGCAGGTTCCCACACCTTGAGCATAGTGGCTATGCAATATGACGCAAGCGGCGCACCGTCCTCAAGAGGGCGGTTGATATTCCTGATGGGACCATCGGGCTCGGGCAAAGATTCCCTTATTGATGCCGCACGCGAGCGGCTTGCCAGGCACGGTGTCGACGTTGCCCGAAGGGTCATAACCCGTTCCGCCGAGGCCAAGGGGGAGAGTGCGCTGGGAGTGACCCTCGAGCGCTTCGAGGCCATGCGCGCGGCGGGCGAGTTTGCCCTGTGCTGGGCGGCCAATGGCCTGTGCTATGGCATTCCTGTCCAGGTGGAGGAGCGCCTCGCCGCCGGCCGTTCGGTGCTGGTCAACGGCTCGCGGGGATACCTGAACGAAGCCCGGCAACGCTACCCGGACTTGCTGGCGGTCGGCCTGGCCGTTGTACCTGGGGTACTGCGCCAGCGCTTGACTGCTCGCGGTCGGGAAACCGCCGAGGAAATCGAACAGCGCCTGGCCCGTGGCGCTCGGCTGCAGGCCTACGATCCCTCGGTGCATGTGCTGGATAATTCGGCAGCGCTCGATGTCGCCGTCGAGGCGCTGTTCGGGGTGCTGCGTCAGGAGGGTGTCATCGGCCAAGTGCAGGGAAGCGACTGACGTGCAAAATGCCCGATAGAAACATGACAAATGCCGATGCGCTGGGTAACATGCTCGCCGTCCCTGCCGTGCAACGTCCGTTGCCGGCCCCTGTGTCTCAGTAGCTCAATTGGATAGAGCATCCCCCTCCTAAGGGGAAGGTTGGCAGTTCGAACCTGCCCTGGGACGCCATTCACACCCTCCATTACCCGCCAACTCAACGCTGTTCGCCGACGCGCGCTCCTGTGTGGGCGGTGTGCGGTCGGGTGTAACCGAGCGCGAAGAAGGCGACCAGGCCGAAAATCAGCCCCCAGAACGCGGCGCCCAGGCCAAGGAAGCTCATGCCAGAGGCCGTGACCAGGAACGTGATCAACGCAGGCTCACGCTGCTTTTCATCGGCCATTGCACCGGTCAGCCCGGTTGCGATGGCGCCGAACAGCGCCAGGCCGGCGAGGGCGGCGATCATTTCCCGGGGCAGGGCGGCGAACACCGAGGCCAGGGTGGCGCCGAAGGTGCCCATCAGCAGATAGAAGGCGCCACAGGCAATGCCGGCGATATAGCGCTTGTCGGGGTTCTCGTGGGCTTCGCGGCCGGTGCAGATGGCTGCGGTGATCGCTGCCAGGTTGACCCCGTGGCAGGCGAACGGTGCCAGCAGCAGCGAGCCGATGGCGGTCACCGAGACGATCGGGCGTGCGGCGGTCTGGTAACCGGCGGTACGCAGCACGGCGATACCCGGTACCGACTGGCCTGTGAGCGACACCAGCGCCAGCGGCAGGCCAATGTTGACGATGGCATGCCAGCTCCACTCCGGCGCGGTCCAGAGCGGGACGGCCAGCTCCAGCACCAGTGCGCCCGTATCGAGTTGGCCCATGCTGGTGGCGAGCCCGCAGCCAACCACCAGCACCGAGAGGATGGCGTAGCGGGGCGACAGGCGCTTGAACAGCAAGTACGCCGCGAGCATCGAGAGGACCAGCAAGGGTTGCAGGCGGATGGAGCTGAACAGCTCGGCGCCGAAGCGGAACAGGATGCCGGCGAGCATGGCGGCGGCAATCGCCTTGGGCAGGCGGCGCATCAGCTTGTCGAACGCGCCGCTCAGCGCGATCACGGCGATCAGCAGCGAGGCAACGATGTAGGCCCCCACGGCCTGCGCCAGTGACACGGTCGGCAGCATCGACACCAGCAGCGCCGCGCCGGGTGTCGACCACGCGGTGATCACCGGCACTCGCAGTTTCCAGCTCAGCAGCAAGCCGGTCAGGCCACTGCCGATGGAGATCGCCCAGATCCACGAGGCGGTCGCCTCATTGCTGAGCTGGGCCTGATGGGCGGCCTGGAACACGATGATCAACGGGCCGGCGTAGGAGATGATCACTGCGATCAGGCCGGCGACCAGCGCCGAAAGCGAGAAGTCTTGTCTGAGTCTGTCCATGACGAATTGCCGATTCCCTGTAGCAAGGCGATTGAGGTGGGCTGGATTGAATCCCGATACTTGCCCGCTGTCGAGTGCTGCAGGGGCGCCAGGGGCAGCCTGTCCTGCCTCGAGAGGCGTGGCCCTGGGAAGGCCACGGTCTGGCTTAGAGCTCGATAGCCTTGAGCTCGTCGCTTTGCTGTGCGCCCTGCGCCTGCTGGTCGAGCTTGGCCAAGGCCTTGGACTCGATATCATCCTGCATTCGCTGAGCGATCTGCTCATCGATCAGCGCTTTCTTCTCCGGTGGCAGCGCGTCGTACTCCTCCTCGGTCAGGCCTAGCTCCTGGAGGAATTTCTCCTTGATCTTCTCCGCCGGCGACTTGTCCATGTAGTCGCGGAATTCCTGCAGTGCATCGCTGGGCTGCTGCTTGTCGACGCTGGCCTGCTGGCGTGCGGCAACGTCCGGGTTCTGCAGCATGACCATGAGCTTGGCAAAGGCCTCCTTACGGTTGTCTTCGCTGTTGTGCTGCGAGGTGCTGCCCTGGCTGTTCTGCTGTGCGGTGGCGCCGCTGGCGGCGGCGATCGGCTGGAACGGCAGCGCCTGTGCCAGCGCCTGTTCGTTGCCGGTGCGGCTGGATGGCTGCACTGCGGGCTGCCAAGGCATCCCGTTGATTGAACTGAGCATGTCTCCTCCTTGAATGGGTCAATAAACGCGTTCGAAGTGGCAAAAGCTGTGCCAGCGCGCCAACTCGTCGAAATAGCCCGCCCGGGCTATTCCGGCAGCGCTGTACTGGGCATATGCTTGCCCCCCAGAGGAACAGGATTGCCGACTGCGGCAATCACGATGAACATCCGCAGCACCGTGACCGGGGCGCAGTTGCCGGATACCAAGGAGAGCGTCCATGAGTCAGGCACCAAGGCCGGTACCGGCCGGCTTCAGCGAGCAGCAACTGCACACTTTGTTCGATCTGATCAGCGACGGCATCTGGGACTGGGATGCCAACACCGGCTACGTCTACCGCAACCCAGGCTGGTACGCGATGCTGGGTTACGTCAGCCACTCGATGGCCAATTCGGTCCTGACCTGGGAGAGCGTGATCCACCCGGAAGACTTCCCCCGGGTGATGGCCCACTTCGAGGCCTACATCAACCAGCGCAATGAGCGCTACCGTATCGAGTACCGCTGCCGCTGCCAGGACGGCAGCTACCTGTGGATCGAGGACAGCGGCCACATCATCGCCCGTAACGAAGATGGCTCGGTGGCACGCATGCTCGGTGCCCATCGCAACATCGATGCCGGCAAGCGCCTGGTCGCCGAGCTGGAGCAACGCAATCAGTCGCTGGAAAGCCAGGTGGCCGAGCGCACCCGCGAGCTGTCCTGGGTCAACCAGCAGTTGCAGCGTCAGCTCGACGAAAACCGTGAACTGGCCGAGCGTGATGCGTTGACCCGTACCGCCAATCGCTATCGCCTGGAAAAGACCCTGGAGCAGGAATGCGAGCGCGCCCGTCGCTACCGCCAGCCCCTGGCGGTCATCGCCATGGACCTGGATGACTTCAAGCCGATCAATGACCTGCACGGTCACGCCCGTGGCGATGCTGCGCTGGTCGAGGTGACCGAGTGCATCCGCGAGTGCCTGCGTGCCCAGGACCTGCTGGCACGTTGGGGCGGGGATGAGTTCGTGGTGGTCCTGCCGCAGACGGCCTTGGAGCAAGCAAGCGAAGCGGCGCGCAGGATACGCCAGGCCGTGGCGTCCATCGCACCGGTGGGCGATTGCCAGCTGACCATGAGCTACGGCGTGGTGCAATGGCAGGGCGGGGAGGATCAACACGCCGTGCTGGCCCGTGCCGACAAGGCGCTGTACCGGGCCAAGGCGGCCGGCAAGAACGCCATCGTCGAATAAAAAAATGCCCGCAGCGTCTGGTAACGCTGCGGGCCAAATCGGCTATTGCCGCTTCAGTGTCTCTAGATGTGCAGTGCGTGGCCAAGGGCGCGCAGCGCCGCTTCCTGCACGGCTTCACCCAGTGTCGGGTGGGCGTGGATGGTGCCGGCGATATCTTCCAGTCGAGCGCCCATCTCCAGTGACTGAGCAAAGGCGGTGGACAGCTCGGACACCGCCACCCCCACCGCTTGCCAACCGAGGATCAGGTGATTGTCGCGGCGCGCCACCACCCGCACGAAGCCGCTCTTCGACTCCAGGCTCATGGCCCGGCCGTTGGCGGCAAACGGGAATTGCGCGACGATGCAGTCCACGCCCTGTTGGCTGGCCTGTTCCGGCGTAGTGCCGGCCACCACCACTTCCGGGTCGGTGAAGCACACGGCGGCGATTGCGCTGGGCTCGAAGCGCCGCGCCTTGCCGGCGATGATTTCCGCCACCATCTCGCCCTGGGCCATGGCCCGGTGCGCCAGCATCGGCTCGCCGGCCACGTCGCCGATGGCCCAGACGTTGCGCATGCTGGTCTGGCAGCGCTCATCGATGGCGATGGCCGCCCCGTTCATCTTCAGGTCGAGGCTTTCCAGGCCAAAGCCCTGGGTACGCGGGCGACGACCCACGGCCACCAATACCTGATCGGCCTCCAGGCGCAGTTCCGCGCCCTGGCCATCGCGCGCCAGCAGGCAGCCGTCGGCATAGCCCTCGACGCTATGGCCCAGATGAAGCGCGATGCCCAGCTTCTTGAGCGAGTCGGCCACCGGTGCAGTGAGCTCGGCGTCGTAGGTGGGCAGGATGCGATCGCGGGCTTCCACCACGCTGACCTTGGCGCCCAGCTTGCGGTAGGCGATGCCCAGCTCCAGGCCGATATAGCCGCCGCCGACCACCACCAGGTGCTGCGGCAGGGCCTTGGGGGCAAGGGCTTCGGTGGACGAGATGATCGGCCCGCCGATCGGCAGCATCGGCAGTTCCACGCTGTTCGAGCCGGTGGCCAGCAACAGGTGCTCGCACTGGATGCGTTGGCCATCCACCTCGACGCTCTTGCCATCGAGGATCTTCGCCCAGCCGTGGATGACTTTCACGCCGTGTTTTTTCAGCAGGGCGGCGACGCCGCTGGTGAGGCGGTCGACGATGCCGTCCTTCCACTCGACGCTGCGGCTGATGTCCAGGCGCGGCGACGATACGCTGATGCCCAGTGCCGACGGCTCGCTGTAGCGGCTGGTCTGGTGGAACTGCTCGGCCACATGGATCAGCGCCTTGGACGGGATGCAGCCGATGTTCAGGCAGGTGCCGCCTAGCGCCTGGCCTTCGACCAGCACGGTGGGGATGCCCAGTTGCCCGGCGCGGATGGCGGCCACATAGCCGCCAGGGCCGCCACCGATGATCAGCAGGGTGGTGTCGATGATCGGTTGCATGGTCACTCCACGAACAGGCAGGCAGGTTGTTCCAGCAGGCCGCGCACGGCCTGGATGAACAGTGCGGCATCCATGCCGTCGACCACGCGATGGTCGAACGAGCTGGACAGGTTCATCATCTTGCGCACGACGATCTGGCCATCGATCACCACCGGCCGTTCGACCATGCGGTTGACGCCGACGATCGCCACTTCCGGGGTGTTGACCACTGGCGTGCTGACGATGCCGCCCAGCGCGCCGAGGCTGGTCAGGGTAATGGTCGAGCCGGACAGTTCTTCACGGGTGGCTTTGTTGTTGCGTGCGGCATGGGCCACGCGGGCAATCTCGCTGGCGTTGCTCCACAGGCTGCCGGCTTCGGCATGGCGCAGCACCGGGACCATCAGGCCGTTGTCGCCCTGGGTGGCGATGCCCACATGCACCGCACCGTGGCGGGTGATGACCTGGGCCTCGTCGTCGTAGGTGGCGTTGATCTGCGGGAAGTCGCGCAGGGCGACGACCATGGCGCGCACCAGGAACGGCAGCAGGGTCAGCTTGCCACGGCTATCGCCGTGCTTGGCGTTGAGTTGCTGGCGCAGGGCTTCGAGCGCAGTGACGTCGATTTCCTCGACGTAGCTGAAGTGGGCGACGCGACGCTTGGCGTCCTGCATGCGCTGGGCGATCTTGCGGCGCAGGCCGATCACCGGCACCTGCTCGCTGTCGGTGCGCTTGCCGTAGCCGCCCGGTGCTTGCCCGCTGGTGCTCTGCGGTTTGCTGATGAAGGCGTCGAGGTCCTCATGCAAGATGCGCCCGGCAGGGCCGCTGCCATGCACGTAACGCAGTTCGATACCGGCATCCAGCGCACGTTTGCGCACGGCGGGCGAGGCCAGTGGCTTCTCGTGCGCTTCGCGCGGCACGATCACTGCGGCGGTGTGGCCCGCTGCAAGCTGAGGCGCTGTTTCGACGCGGGGCTCGGGCTTGGCTTCGGCCTTCACTGGTGCGGCAGGCGCTTCCACCGGCTTGCTCTGTGGCGTATCGACATGGTTGCCGCTGCCTTCGACTTCGATGCGGATCAGCTCGCTGCCGACCGCCATCACTTCACCCGGCTGGCCGCCCAGGGCCAGCACCTTGCCGCTGACCGGCGAAGGGATTTCCACGGTGGCCTTGTCGGTCATGACATCGGCCACCACCTGGTCTTCGGCGATCATGTCGCCGACCTTGACGAACCACTCGACCAACTCGACCTGCGCGATGCCTTCACCGATATCCGGCATCTTGATGACGTGCGTGCCCATTCAGACCTCCATGACCCGTTTCAATGCCGCGCCTACCCGTGAAGGACCAGGGAAATAGGCCCACTCCTGTGCGTGAGGGTAGGGGGTGTCCCAACCGGTGACGCGCTCGATCGGCGCTTCGAGGTGATGGAAGCAATGCTCCTGGACCAGCGATACCAGTTCGGCACCGAAGCCGCAGGTGCGGGTCGCTTCGTGCACGACCACGCAGCGGCCGGTCTTTTTCACCGACTCGACGATGGTCTCCAGGTCCAGCGGCCAGAGGCTGCGCAGGTCGATGACTTCGGCGTCGACGCCGGTTTCTTCAGCGGCCACTTGCGACACGTACACAGTGGTGCCGTAGGTCAGCACGGTGACGTCGTTGCCCGGGCGGGTGATCGCCGCCTTGTCCAGCGGCACGCTGTAATAGCCATCCGGTACGCTGCTGTGCGGGTGCTTGGCCCAGGGGGTAACCGGGCGGTCGTGGTGGCCGTCGAACGGGCCGTTGTACAGGCGCTTGGGCTCGAGGAAGATCACCGGGTCATCGCACTCGATCGAGGCGATCAGCAGGCCCTTGGCGTCATAGGGGTTGGACGGCATGACGGTGCGCAGGCCGCACACCTGGGTGAACATCGCTTCCGGGCTCTGGCTGTGGGTCTGGCCGCCATAGATGCCGCCGCCGCAGGGCATGCGCAGGGTCAGCGGCGAAATGAACTCGCCGGCCGAGCGATAGCGCAGGCGTGCCATCTCCGAGACGATCTGGTCGGAGGCCGGGTAGAAGTAGTCGGCGAACTGGATCTCGACCACCGGGCGCAGGCCATAGGCGCCCATGCCCACGGCGGTGCCGACGATGCCGCTTTCGGAGATCGGCGCATCGAACACCCGCGACTTGCCGTACTTGGTCTGCAAGCCCTCGGTGCAGCGGAACACGCCGCCGAAGTAGCCAACGTCCTGGCCGTAGACCACCACGTTGTCGTCGCGCTCAAGCATGACATCCATGGCCGAGCGCAGGGCCTGGATCATGGTCATGGTGGTGGTGGACATGGCGTTTTCCAGGTCAATGCTGTTGTTGTGATCGTTCATCTCAGACCCCCAGTTCCTGGCGCTGACGGCGCAGGTGGTCGGGCATTTCCTTGTACACGTCCTCGAACATCGAGGCCGCGCTGGGGATATGGCCATTGCTCAGGGTGCCGAACTGCTCAGCGTCCTTCTGCGCCTTGATCACCTCGGCCTCCAGCTGTGCGCTGACCGCCTGGTGCTCCTCTTCGGACCAGTGCCCGGCCTTGATCAGGTGCTGCTTGAGGCGGGCGATCGGGTCGCCCAGCGGGAAGTGGCTCCAGTCGTCCGCAGGGCGGTACTTGGACGGGTCGTCCGACGTGGAGTGCGGGCCTGCGCGGTAGGTGACCCATTCGATCAGCGTTGGGCCCAGGCCGCGACGGGCGCGTTCGGCGGCCCAGCGCGAGGCCGCGTAGACGGCGATGAAGTCGTTGCCATCGACCCGCAGCGAAGCGATGCCGCAACCGACGCCACGGCCGGCAAAGGTGGTCGACTCGCCACCGGCGATGGCCTGGAAGGTCGAGATCGCCCACTGGTTGTTGACCACGTTGAGGATGACCGGGGCACGGTACACATGGGCGAAGGTCAGCGCGGTGTGGAAGTCGGACTCGGCGGTGGCGCCGTCACCGATCCAGGCCGAGGCGATCTTGGTATCGCCCTTGATCGCCGAGGCCATGGCCCAGCCGACCGCCTGGACAAACTGGGTGGCGAGGTTGCCGCTGATGGTGAAGAAGCCGGCTTCGCGCACCGAGTACATGATCGGCAGTTGGCGGCCCTTGAGCGGGTCACGGGTGTTGGACAGCAGTTGGCAGATCATCTCCACCAGCGACACGTCGCGGGCCATCAGGATGCTCTGCTGGCGGTAGGTGGGGAAGCACATGTCGGTGCGATTCAGGGCCAGCGCCTGGCCGCTGCCGATGGCTTCCTCGCCCAGGCTCTGCATGTAGAAGGACATTTTCTTCTGGCGCTGGGCCACGACCATGCGGCTGTCGAAGATGCGCGTCTTGAGCATGGCGCGCATGCCTTGGCGCAGCACCTGCGCGTCGATGCCCTCGGCCCATGGGCCAACGGCGTCGCCGTGCTCGTTGAGCACGCGGACCAGGCTGCCGGAAAGGTCGGCAGTGTCGGCAGGTTCTACATCGATGGGCGGTTTACGGACTTGACCCGCGTCGTTCAGGCGCAGGTAGGAGAAATCGGTCTGGCAGCCTGGCCGGCCTGTAGGCTCGGGCACATGCAGACGCAGGGGGGCGTACTCGTTCATGCTTTTTACGCTCGCTCGGCTGTTGTTTTTGTGAGCTTTGAAGCGGTCGCCGCTGACTGCCGGCTTGTGACTGGCAGGTCAGCGTCTGTTACATCATAGGGGGACGGCAGGAGAATATTTCTCTCAAGTTCATTGCCTTTGTCCGATGGTGGAGATAAACATTCCGTACAAACACAAAAACCAGGTGAATTTGTCTCATGCGCAAACTGGATCGCACGGATATCGGCATTCTCAACAGCCTTCAGGAAAACGCGCGGATCACCAACGCCGAGCTTGCGCGTTCGGTCAATCTGTCCCCCACCCCCTGTTTCAATAGGGTCAAGGCCATGGAAGAGCTGGGGGTGATCCGCCAGCAAGTGACCCTGTTGTCGCCCGAGGCGCTGGGGCTGGACGTCAACGTGTTCATCCATGTCAGCCTGGAGAAGCAGGTGGAGCAGTCGCTGCACCGGTTCGAAGAAGAGATCGCCGAGCGCCCCGAAGTGATGGAGTGCTACCTGATGACCGGCGACCCGGATTACCTGCTGCGGGTGCTGCTGCCCAGCATCCAGGCGCTGGAGCGCTTTCTCGATTACCTGACTCGCTTGCCGGGGGTGGCCAACATCCGCTCCAGCTTCGCCCTCAAGCAGGTGCGCTACAAGACTGCGCTGCCGTTGCCGGCCAATGGCATGACCTTGCGTGAGCACTAGGGGGCGGCGCGCACTGCCCATCTGCTTGAAGTTTGCAACGGCCCAAGCCAATGTTGCGCCCGGCGCCATTCCCGGCCCGCCCATCCCCCAAGAAGGACAGCGTCATGACGACCGAAGGCCCGTACAACCAGGCAGAGCACCTGAAGGGCATCGACGAGATCGAGTGCGTTACCCCAGACTTCAACGGCGTGGCTCGCGGCAAGGTCATGACCGCCGAAGGCTTCTTAGAAGGCCGACGCCTGCAGATGGCGCGCGGGGTGCTGCTGCAATGCATCATGGGTGGCTACCCGGCGGCGAAATACTATGGCAGCGACGACAGCGACCTGGCGCTGGTGGCCGACCCTGCGCAGATCCATCGCCTGCCCTGGAGTGACGAGCCTCGAGCCCTGGCCATCTGCGATGCGGTCGAACTCGACGGCACGCCGTCGCAGCTGTCCAGCCGCGGCCAGCTCAAGGCGGTGATTGCCCGTTACGCCGAGCATGGCCTGGCGCCGGTGGTGGCGACCGAGCTCGAATTCTTCGTATTCGCCCCCAACAGCGACCCGCAGCAGCCGTTCCAGCCGCCGCTGGGCAAGGATGGCCGCCGGGAGATGGGCCATTCGGCATTCAGCGTCAGCTCCAACAACGGCCTGCGGCCGTTCTTCAGCGAGGTGTACCGGTGCATGGCGGCGCTGGGCCTGCCGCGCGACACCTTCATGCACGAGATGGGTGTCAGCCAGTTCGAGATCAACCTGTTGCATGGCGACCCGCTGCTACTGGCCGATCAGACCTTCCTGTTCAAGCACCTGCTCAAGGAGGTGGCGCTGCGCCATGGCCTGACCGTGGTGTGCATGGCCAAGCCGCTGGCGCATACGCCCGGCAGTTCGATGCACATTCACCAGAGCCTGGTGGACATCGCCAGTGGTCGTAACGTATTCAGCGATGAGCAGGGCAGGGCGACCGACACCTTCCATCATTTCATTGGTGGCCTGCAGGCCTGTCTGGCCGACTTCACCGCGCTGTTCGCGCCCAACGTCAATTCGTACCAGCGCTTGTGCCACCCCTACGCTTCGCCGAACAACGCCTGCTGGTCGCACGACAACCGCGCCGCGGGCCTGCGCATTCCGGCCAGTTCGCCAGTGGCGCGGCGGGTGGAAAATCGCTTGCCCGGCGCCGACGCCAACCCTTACCTGGCAATTGCCGCCAGCCTTGCCGCCGGCTTGCATGGCATCGAGCAGCAGGTCGCCCCCACGCCCGCGATCCAGGGCGAATTCGAAGTGCCCGAGCACCTGAGGCTGCCCTGCACCCTGCATGCGGCGCTGGAACGCCTCAAGCACAGTGCGCTGGCCCATGAGCTGTTCGGCAACGAGTTCATCGAAGGCTATATCGCCACCAAGACCCTCGAGCTGAGCGACTTCCTCGACGAGATCACGCCCTGGGAGCGGCGGGTGCTGGCGGCGCAGGCCTGAGCGCGACGCAAGCTGTAACGGGCCCGCCGTTGGCGATCTTTTTCGCCTGCGGGGGCCTGCGTCGCGGCAGATTTGCTTTTATGCTTGCCTGCAACCCACCGCCACCTGCGCCAGGAGCCCACGGGACGTATGCGAAATATCTGGAAGCCGTTTCAGTCGTTGTACTTCGCTGCCTTGATGATGCTGATCGGCTCGGGCCTGCTCAGTACCTACCTGGCCTTGCGCCTCGCCGCCGATCACGTCGACAGCCTGTGGATCGGCGCGCTGATGGCGGCCAACTATTTCGGCCTGGCGGTGGGCGGCAAGGTCGGCCACCGGCTGATTGGCCGGGTCGGGCATATTCGCGCCTATGCCACCTGTGCCGGTATCGTCTGTGCGGCGGTGCTCGGGCATGGCCTGACCAGCTGGCTACCGGCCTGGATCGGGCTGCGGATGATCGTCGGCCTGGGGATGATGTGCCAGTACATGGTCATCGAAAGCTGGCTCAACGAGCAGGCCGATGCCAAGCACCGTGGCGCGGTGTTCAGCGGCTACATGATCGCTTCTTATCTGGGGCTGGTGCTGGGCCAGCTGATTCTCGTGGTGCACCCACAGCTGGGGCCGGAGCTGCTGATGCTGGTAGCCATGTGCTTTGCCCTGTGCCTGGTGCCCGTGGCCATGACCCGGCGCATCCACCCCGCACCCTTGCGCCCGGCGCCGATGGAGCCGAAGTTCTTCATCAAGCGGGTGCCGCAATCGCTCTCCACTGTGCTGGGCTCAGGGCTGATCGTCGGTTCGTTCTATGGTCTGGCACCGCTGTATGCCACCAGCCAGGGCATGTCCACCGAGCAGATCGGTTTGTTCATGGGTAGCTGCATCCTGGCCGGCCTGGTGGTGCAGTGGCCGCTGGGCTGGCTGTCCGACCGCTATGACCGCGCGGTGCTGATCCGCAGCGTGGCAATCGGCCTGGCGCTGGCCTCGGCGCCCCTGGCGATCCTGCCAGGTGTGCCGCTGGAACTGTTGTTCGGTATCGGCTTCGTGATCTCGCTGCTGCAGTTCTGCCTGTATCCGCTGGCCGTGGCGTTTTCCAACGACCATGTGGAAAGCGAACGGCGGGTATCGCTGACCGCCATGCTGCTGGTGACCTATGGCGTGGGTGCCTGTATCGGGCCGCTGGCGGCCGGGGTGCTGATGAAGCTGCTGGGCCCGCAGATGCTGTATGCGTTCTTCGTGTTCTTTGCGCTGGTGCTGGTCTGGCGTATCCGGCCCAAGGCGGTTACCGGGCTGCACCAGGTACAGGATGCGCCGCTGGGGCACGTGGCCATGCCGGCGGCCGGTTCGCCACTGTCGGCGGCACTTGACCCACGGGTCGATGAGCAGACCGTGCAGGAGGTGATGCAGACGCCGGTGGCGGCAGAGGATACCGAAGCGGATGAGAAGGGCGTTGAGCCGTCTGTGCAGCCTGGCGCCGAGGTCGACAAGTCGGTCAGTTAGGTTGTGGCGGCCGACCCTTTCTTCGGTCGGTCGCTGCGCTGCAAACAAAAACGCCACCCTATGGGTGGCGTTTGTATGTCTGGCGGTTGATCAGTAGTCGTCTTTGTCGAAGCGTCGTGCTTCGCGCTGCAACTGATACACGAAACTCTCGATCTTGCGCTGTGCCTGGCCGTTGAGGTTGTGGAAGCGTACGCCGGCGAAGGTGGTGTTGATGCGCTCTTCGAAGTGCAGGTGGCGCAGTTCGACCATGGTGTCGGCCAGGCCCAGGGGGTTGGCGGCCTTGAAGCGTTCGTACACCTGGCCCAGTTGCAGGCGCTCCTCGACGTTGCCTTCGAAGCGCAATTTGCAGCCGGTGGCAGAGATGTCCAGCAGCTTGCCGCGCAGTGCGCCATTACCTTTCAAGTGGGTGCCGTCGAGGATGATGTCGACCAGCTGCGACAGCTTGAGTGCAGCGCGGAAGGCGCTGCGGCGCTGATGGTAGGTGACTTCGGTGGGCAACGGGCCGCGGTAGCAGCGGTGGCCGTCGATCTCGGTGATGGTCAGTGGCGTGTCGCACTCCCAGGCGATGCGTACGCCGTCATGGAAGCCTTCGACGCGGAACGCTTCGCCGTTCTCGATGTACTTTTCGCCATCGCGGGGGATCATTTCATCCAGAGCCAGAACGCCGGTGTCGCGGTCGATGTGCACCACATAGCTCTGGAACCGCTGGCTGCGCTCATGGAAGCTGATGATCAGCGGGTCGTGGCTCTCCAGCAGCTGGCGCAGGTTGGCCGCGATTTCCAAAGGGGTAGTGAGCACCTTTGGTGGCTGGGGGGCATCGGTTTCATTGAACACGGGTTCTCAATCTCCAGGCAAAAACGACACACGCAAGTTACGGCATTTTGCCAGTATGCTCCGTGCCTTGAACAGGGAAAATCACACTTGGCTGAGCGCCCGGGGCTTGGCCATCGGCGAGGTGGTGCCACGGCTGTCGTACAGCGAGGGAGAGTCGCCACCCATGAGGATGCTGACCTGGTTGGCCGTGGCGCGCTGCTGTATATGGATGACCTGGCCATTGGTCTCGTTGGCCTTCTGGCAGGCGTCCATCAATGCGCTGAGTGCATCGAGCCGTTGCAGCAGGGCCTCACCATTGGGCGACTGTGCGGCCAAGGCCTGCACGCCTGCGCGATCGGTGCTGAGGCCGATGTCGCGCAGCAACTGGCTGCGTCGGCGACCCTGCTGCTCGAGCAAGATGATCAACGACTGCTTACGGGCCAGAATCTGTTCCAGTAGCGGCATGTCGCGCCCGTGCAGGGCGACCGTCTCGCTTTGGAGCAGATCGAGCAATTCCTGCGTTGGCGCGATGTCGTTTTCGATCAGTTGCAGCAGAGTGATGTCGTGCATGGCTAACTCTTGGCGTGTTGCGTCCTTGAAGTCAGCGCGCCTGGAGGTTAGCGCTGGGCTTCGAAATCAAGCAGTTTACTGGCGACGCGGTCGGCGTCGACCTTGTAGCTGCCATCCGCGATCGCTTGTTTCAACTCGGCCACACGGGCGCTGTTGACGGTCGGCTGGTCGCGCAGGCTGTCGCTGATCTTCTGCAGCTGCTGGGCCTCTGGGCTGAAGTGTACTGCTTCACCGCTGGCATTGGCGCTGGGCGCTACGCTGCTGGCGTCGGTTTTGTCGACGTTGCCAGGCGCGGCATTGCCGCGAACGCCACCCGTGCTGGGCGGAGAATTATTCACACGACTGAAGTCGATGACCATGATCAAAACCTCTGGGTATTTGTACGCATACCCTGTTTTCGGCCAACCCGAAAAAAACTTTAGGCAGGAATGCAATGCTGTCTGGCAGCACGCGTGCGTGGACCCGATAACTGACACAGTTTAGGGGGACCGGTTCCCTGCCGCCAGCCTTCTGTCGTCATCCTGCGGAGAATCTTGCCTACATGGCCACTTCGACCTGCCCTGGGCCGGTGATCCGTGCCTTGACCACGCGCTTGGAGTTGAGGTTTCGCACCCGGATCTGTTCGTACAGGCCACCTTTGCTCAAGGCCTCACCCGGCATGCGTACACTGAGGGTGCCGCTGTGCGCAACAATCACCACGTGATCACCTTTGCGCACCACCTCCGCCTGTTCCAGATGTTGCTGGGTCAGTACCTGGTCGATCACCGTCGGGCGCACCAGCTTCATGCCGACAGCCTGGTCCGTTTCTGTCAGGTAGCCACGGCTCAGCGTGCCGACATCGCGCTCGCGCAGGGCGACGTCGTTCTCGCTGATCACGCTTTCACGCTGGAGCGGACGGGTCATCACGATCACTTTGCGCAGTAAGCGCACCTGTGCAGGAATGTAGATCGACCATGGGGCTGCGCTGTCGCAGCGCACTTTCACCGTGACCCGGCCTAAAGGGGTCGGGCTTTCCAGTGACGCGTCAAGTTGCTGGCTGCATTGCGGCATGCGCAGGCGGGGGTCGAGGCTGTTGACCTGGATCTCATAGCGGCCGCCGGTCTGGGTGGTCGCCAGATAATCTTCCACGGTGAACTCAAGAAACCCTTGGGTGACACCGATAAGCTGTTCAGGCAAGGTAAAAGCATCCGCCAGCGTGCGAACACCGGGTGCCATGAGGCACAGGGTGGCCAGCGAGCCGGTCAGCAGGCGCGTCAGTCGTCGGGAAAATGTCGTTTTCGTATACATGACGCTCAAAAAAGCAAAGCCCGTGCCGATTTGGTATGCAGGCAATCGTTGGAGGGGTCCGGCATGGCTGGAGTGATGGATTCGGTCAACCAGCGCACGCAGCTGGTGGGGCAGAATCGCCTGGAGCTGTTGTTGTTTCGCCTCAATGGCGACCAGCTCTACGGCATCAATGTGTTCAAGGTCCGGGAGGTGTTGCAGTGCCCGGATCTGACGGTGCTGCCCAAGTCGCATTCGGTAGTGCGTGGGGTGGCCAACATTCGCGGGGCGACCATTCCGATCCTGGACCTGTCGATGGCGACGGGCTTGCCGGGGTTGAAGGAAGACACGCGTAACAGCTTTGTGATCATCACCGAGTACAACACCAAGACCCAGGGTTTTTTGGTGCACTCGGTCGAGCGCATCGTCAACATGAACTGGGAAGAGATCCATCCGCCACCCAAGGGGACCGGGCGCGATCACTACCTGACCGCGGTCACCCGGGTCGACAATCGCATGGTCGAGATCATCGATGTTGAAAAGGTGCTGGCGGAAGTGGCGCCGTCGTCCGAGTCGGTGTCCGAGGGTGTGATCGATGCCGAGGTGCAGGACAAGGCCGTGCTGCTGCGGGTGCTGACCGTCGATGATTCGTCGGTGGCACGCAAGCAGGTCAGCCGCTGTCTGCAGACTGTCGGTGTCGAGGTGGTGGCGCTCAACGATGGTCGTCAGGCGCTGGATTACCTGCGCAAGCTGGTCGATGAAGGCAAGCGGCCGGAGGAGGAATTCCTCATGATGATCTCGGATATCGAGATGCCGGAAATGGACGGCTACACCCTCACGGCCGAGATCCGCAGCGACCCGCGCATGCAAAAGCTGCACATCGTCCTGCATACTTCGCTGTCCGGGGTCTTCAACCAGGCCATGGTCAAGAAGGTCGGGGCCGATGATTTCCTGGCCAAGTTCAAGCCGGACGACCTTGCCCAGCGGGTAGTCGACCGGATCAAGGCAACGCATTGAAACGGCCGGGGCCAGTCCCCGGCGCTAGCGATTTAGAAAGAGGCGGCACCATTGTCTACGGGTAATTTGGATTTCGAACAGTTCCGGGTCTTCCTGGAGAAAGCCTGTGGCATCCTGCTGGGCGAGAATAAGCAGTACCTGGTCTCCAGCCGTCTCAACAAGCTGATGGAGCAGCAGGGCATCAAGTCGTTGGGCGAGCTGGTGCAGCGTATCCAGGCACAGCCGCGGGGTGGTTTGCGTGAGCAGGTGGTCGATGCCATGACCACCAACGAAACCCTGTGGTTTCGTGATACCTACCCCTTCGAGGTGCTCAAGAACAAGGTCATCCCCGAGTTCATCAAGGGTAACCCGGGCCAGCGCCTGCGCATCTGGTCGGCGGCCTGCTCGTCGGGGCAGGAGCCGTACTCCATCTCCATGGCCATCGACGAGTTCGAGCGCGGCAACCTTGGCCAGCTGAAGATGGGCGCGCAGATCGTTGCGACTGACCTGTCCGGCTCGATGCTCACCAACTGCAAGACCGGCGAATACGACAGCCTGGCCATTGCTCGCGGCCTGTCGCAGGAGCGCCTGCAGCGCTACTTCGACCCCAAGGGGCCGGGGCGCTGGGCGGTCAAGGCGCCGATCCGCAGCCGCGTCGAGTTCCGCTCGTACAACCTGCTGGACAGCTATGCGCCCTTGGGCAAGTTCGACATCGTGTTCTGCCGCAACGTGCTGATCTACTTCTCGGCCCAGGTCAAGAAGGACATTCTGTTGCGTATCCATGGCACGCTGAAGCCCGGTGGCTATCTGTTCCTTGGCGCATCCGAGGCGCTCAACGGTTTGCCGGACCACTATCAGATGGTCCAGTGCAGCCCGGGCATCATCTATCAGGCCAAGTAACGCCTGAGGCTGCAAGCGAAGGCCGGTGTCGTGAGACACCGGCCTTTTTCATGGGCGTGGCAAATGACGTCAATTTTTTGGTTTGCCGCTTTTGCCGGGTGGCAATTGCCGCTTGCCTGCTGCGCGGCGGAAGCGATTTGCCGCTTTTCTGGCAATGGCGGCAGGCCGAAAAGCCCCGGGGGCCAGTGAATGCGGGGCTTTGCAAAGCTGGCATAGCCCTTGCTAAAGCTTAGCCAACGAAATTCTGGTCACCTATGAAGGTTTCCCTGATATGAGCATCAGCTTCGACAAGGCGCTTGGCATACACGAAAAGGCATTGGGCTTCCGCGCCCAGCGTGCCGAAGTGCTGGCCAACAACATCGCCAACGCCGATACGCCGAACTACAAGGCGCGTGACATGGACTTCTCGTCGGTGCTCGCCGCCGAGGCCGACAAGCAGCAGAAAGGGCGCATCGCCCTGGACCGCACCAACAATCGGCATATCGAGGCTGAAGGGTTGGCAATGGCCGACGACACCCTGCAGTACCGTACCCCGATGCAGCCGTCGATCGACCAGAACACCGTCGATGCCCAGATCGAGCAATCGAACTACACAGAGAACGCGATCGGCTTCCAGGCCAGCTTCACGTTGCTCAACAGTAAATTCAAAGGGCTGGTATCGGCCCTGCGCGGAGAGTGACCATGTCCCTTGCCAGTGTCTTCAATATCGCCGGTAGCGGCATGAGCGCGCAGAACACGCGCCTGAACACCGTTGCCTCGAACATCGCCAACGCCGAGACCGTCTCCTCGAGCATCGACCAGACCTACCGTGCACGCCACCCGGTGTTCGCCACTACCTTCCAGAACGCGCAGGCCGGCGTCGGCCAGTCGCTGTTCGAAGAGCAGGGCGAGGCCGGGCAGGGCGTGCAGGTCAAGGGCATCATCGAGGACCAGAGCAACCTCGAGGCGCGCTACGAGCCGAACCATCCGGCGGCCAACAAGGACGGCTACGTCTACTACCCGAATGTGAACGTGGTCGAGGAGATGGCCGACATGATCTCCGCCAGCCGCGCGTTCCAGACCAACGCCGAGCTGATGAACACCGCCAAGAACATGATGCAGAAAGTGCTGACCCTGGGTCAGTAAGCACGGAGCCGCCATGACCACAACCAATACCAGTAACGATGTCGGTAGTTCCTACCTGAAATCGTTGCAGAAGACCGACAGCAAGAACAGCAGTACCACCGGTCAGGCCGGCAGTGCGCTGGGCAAGGATGCGTTCCTGCAGCTGCTGGTCACGCAGATGAAAAACCAGAACCCGCTCGATCCGCAGGAGAACGGTGAGTTCGTCGCGCAGCTGGCGCAGTTCAGCAGCCTGGAAGGTATCCAGTCGCTGAACGATTCGGTCAACGGGATCCTGACCGGCATTGGCTCGTCCCAGGCGCTGCAGGCCACCTCTCTGGTCGGCCGCTCGGTGATCGTGCAGACCGACAAGGCCGTGGTGGACACCACTGCCAGCTTCAATGGCCAGGTCGTGGTGCCGCAGAGCATCAGCGATGGCAAGGTCAGCATCAAGGACAAGGACGGTAACGTCGTCAAGACCATCCAGCTGGGTGCGCAAAAGGCCGGTACCGCCGACTTCATCTGGGATGGCACCAATGAAAAGGGCGAGAAAGTCGCCCCAGGCACCTACACCTTCACGGCTGAGACCACGGTCGAGGGCAAGGCCAAGACGCTGTCCACCTTGCTCCCGGCAAGGGTCAACAGTGTCAGCTTCCAGAACGGCAGCGAGATGATGCTCGACCTGGCCGGCATCGGCAAAATCGGCATCTCCAAAGTCACCAGCATCGGAATCTAACGCCGCAGAATCGGCACAAGGAGCGAGTCAATGTCTTTCAATATCGGCCTGAGCGGTCTCTACGCGGCGAACAAGGCTCTGAACGTTACCGGCAACAACATTGCCAACGTGGCCACCACCGGTTTCAAATCGTCGCGCGCCGAGTTCGCCGACCAGTATTCGCAGTCGATCCGCGGTACCTCCGGCGGCAAGACCCAGGTCGGCAGCGGCGTGAAAACCATGGCCGTTTCGCAGATGTTCAACCCGGGCAACATCAATGGCACCGGCCAGGCGCTGGACATGGCCATCGACGGTAACGGTTTCTTCGCTCTGAGCGACAACGGTTCGCGCATCTATACCCGTGCCGGCGCCTTCTACAGCGACAAGGACGGCTACGTCGTCAACTCCAGCGGTGCCAACCTGCAGGGTTATGCGGTGGACGCCAACGGCAAGGTCGTCAAGGGCGTGCTGACCGATCTGAAGATCGACACTTCGAACCTCAAGCCCAACCCGACCGGCCGTGTCTCCGAGACCGTCAACCTCAACTCCAGCGCCACCGCGCCGAGCGTGGCGGTGTTCGATCCGGCCAACGTCAACAGCTACAACTACACCTTCAACACCGATGTCTATGACAGCCAGGGCAACGCGCACCAGCTCAACCAGTACTTCGTCAAGGATGCCGG
The DNA here is from genome assembly GCF_049310485.1 of Pseudomonas sp. GZD-209. NCBI lineage: Bacteria > Pseudomonadati > Pseudomonadota > Gammaproteobacteria > Pseudomonadales > Pseudomonadaceae > Pseudomonas > Pseudomonas sp. GZD-209. The sequence continues at coordinate 38,808 of NZ_JBMOWQ010000061.1, read as the reverse complement.
CACCAACTCCTGGACCATGTACACCACCGTCGACGGTCGCAACCCGGCCGACCCGACCTTGACCACGCCGCTGGTCAACAAGCTGCCGTTCAATACCGACGGTACCTTGAATACCGCAGGCATGACGGCAGGTCCGGTAGCCGGCGGCCTGACCATTAGTGCCGACAAGACCTTCCAGCTCACCGGCTGGGTGCCGGCCGAGAAGACTGCGGCGGGCGCCTGGGTTGCCAACGGCGCCACCGCGCGCCCGGGTGGCGTTACCCTCGATATGCTGGCTACTACCCAGTACAACTCGGCGTCGGCCACCACCGCCAAGAGCCAGGACGGCTATGCCACCGGTGAACTCGCCGGCTTGACCGTCGACCAGAGCGGCAACATGTTCGCCAACTTCACCAACGGCCAGGACAAGATCATCGGCCAGGTGGCGATCGCCAACTTCGCCAACCTGCAAGGTCTGACCCCGGTGGGCGGCACGGCCTGGAAAGAGTCCTACGCTTCGGGCGTGCCGATCATCGGCGAGCCGGATACCGGCACCCTGGGCCGCATTGCTGGCAGCTCCCTGGAAGACTCCAACGTCGACCTGACTGGCGAGTTGGTCAACCTGATCAAGGCGCAGAGCAACTACCAGGCCAACGCCAAGACCATTTCCACTGAAAGCACCATCATGCAGACCATCATCCAGATGACCTGATGATCGTGGTTGGGCAAAGCCCCTGCTTGCAGGGGCTTTTTCACATCTGGCGGAGGGTGATGCCATGAGCACAGTGTCGAGGATTGCGGGGTTGCTGGTTGTGCTGCTGGTTGCGTCCTCGCTGCAGGCTGCGCCAGCGCCCTGGTACCAGTGGCAAAGCCTGGCTACCGGGCGCTACCTGTGTTCGGCAACCAACCCGGGTGATGGCTGGAAGCTGCACTCGGGGCCATACAGCAATGGGGCATGCCGCAATGACTGATTCGGCGCTTGCCGCCAGCGGCAAACATTCGCCGACAAACTGACGCTCGGCAGGCCTGCGTGGCCTTGAAAGCCCCGTATTGAAAGGCTTTGCCAGTGTGGTTCGATAATTGCTTAAGCCTTGCCAACGACAGCGCGGCAAGGTTCGCGCAGAGGAGATGCTGTGGACAAGATGCTTTATGTGGCCATGACCGGTGCCAGCCAGAACGCGCTGGCGCAGAAGGCCCATGCCAACAACCTGGCGAACGTTTCCACCAATGGTTTCCAGCGTGACCTGGAGCAGGCGCGTTCCATGCCGGTGTTTGGTGACAGCTTTCCGGCGCGTGCCTTCGCCATGAGTGAGCGGCCGGCCACCGACTTCACCGGTGGTGCCCTGGTAGAGACCGGGCGCGATCTGGACGTGGCTGTCAGTGGCCAGGGCTTCATCGCCGTGCAGGCTCCGGATGGCAGCGAGGCCTACGTGCGTACCGGGAGCCTGAACATTGACGCCCTCGGTATGCTGCGCGCCGGCAACGGCATGCCGGTGATCGGCAACGGCGGCCCGATTGCTGTCCCGCCTGAGCAGAAGGTCGAGGTCGGCGAGGATGGCACCATCAGCATCCGCGCCATGGGTGAAGACCCGCGCGCGTTGGCCCAGGTCGATCGGATCAAGCTGGTCAACCCAGACATCAAGGGCCTGACCAAGGGGCTCGACGGCATGATCCACACCACCAGCGGCCAGCCCGCCAATGCCGACGTCAATGTCCGCGTGGTCTCGGGTTTCCTTGAGTCGAGCAACGTCAATGCGGTCGAGGAAATGACCTCGGTGCTGGCGCTGTCCCGGCAGTTCGAACTGCACGTCAAGATGATGAACGCGGCCAAGGAAGGCGACGAAGCCATGGCTCGGGTTTTGCAAATCGGCTAATCACATTTGAACGGGTGCCGTAAAACAGGCGCACGAGGAGAACACTAGATGCTTCCGGCTCTTTGGGTCGCTAAAACCGGCCTGTCCGCCCAGGACACCAACCTCACGGTCATTTCCAACAACCTGGCCAACGTCTCGACCACGGGCTTCAAGCGCGACCGCGCCGAGTTCCAGGACCTGCTGTACCAGATCAAGCGCCAGCCTGGCGCGCAGTCCACCCAGGACAGCGAACTGCCTTCGGGCCTGCAGGTCGGTACCGGTGTGCGCATCGTCGGCACCCAGAAGAGCTTCACCGCCGGCAGCCTGCAAACCACCGAGAACCCGCTGGACATGGCGGTCGATGGCCGTGGTTTCTTCCAGATCCTGCAGCCTGATGGCACCGTGTCGTACACCCGTGACGGCACCTTCCACCTGAACTCCGACGGCCAGATCGTCACCGCCAGCGGTTTCGCCCTGGAACCGGCCATCGTCGTGCCGCCGGACGCCCAGACCTTCACCGTCGGCCGGGATGGCACCGTGTCGATCACCACCGCCGGGAACCCGGCCGTGCAGGTCATCGGCAACATCCAGACCGCCGACTTCATCAACCCGGCCGGCCTGCAGGCGATCGGCGGCAACCTGTTCCTCGAGACCGCCGCCAGCGGCGCGCCGCAGATCGGCACCCCGGGCCTGAACGGTTTCGGCACCACCCAGCAACAGACCTTGGAAAACTCCAACGTCAGTACCGTCGAAGAGCTGGTGAACATGATCACCACCCAGCGGGCCTACGAAATGAACTCCAAGGTTATCTCCACTGCCGACCAGATGCTGTCGTTCGTCACCCAGCAGCTGTAAGCCATGACGGCCCGCCGATGCGGGCCGTTTGAACATCCGCTGGCTGTTGCCGCGGCCGTTACACCATGAGGTAAGTGACATGAATCGTCTGTTGTCCGTTTTCGCCCTGGGGGGGGCGGTGTTGCTGGCCGGTTGCGTCGCGCCGACGCCCAAGCCAAACGACCCGTACTATGCGCCGGTGTTGCCGCGCACCCCGTTGCCGGCAGCGGCCAACAATGGCTCGATCTACCAGGCCGGTTTCGAGCAGGGCCTGTATACCGATCGCAAGGCGTTCCGGGTTGGTGACATCATCACCATCACCCTCAACGAGCGCACCTCGGCGAGCAAGAACGCCGGCTCGCAGATCCAGAAGAACAGCAAGGCCGATATCGGCCTGACCTCGTTGTTCGGCACCATCCCGAATACCAACAACCCGCTCGGCAACGGCGACCTCACCCTCGAGGCTGGTTACAGCGGTGACCGCACCACCAAAGGCGACAGCAAGGCGACCCAGGGCAACACCCTGACCGGTTCGATCACCGTCACCGTCGCCGAAGTGCTGCCCAACGGCATCATCGCCGTGCGTGGCGAAAAGTGGATGACCCTGAACACCGGTGAAGAGCTGGTGCGCATTGCTGGCCTGGTGCGTGCCGATGACATCGCCACGGACAACACCGTGCCGTCCACTCGCGTGGCCGACGCGCGCATCACCTATTCCGGCACCGGCTCGTTCGCCGATGCCAGCCAGCCCGGTTGGCTGGACCGTTTCTTCATCAGCCCGCTCTGGCCCTTCTGAGTACGGATGACCATGTTCAACGCTAGGCGGTTGATTGCCGCGACACTTCTTCTGTCCTGTGCGTTCGGCGCCCACGCCGAGCGCTTGAAGGACATCGCCAGTATTTCCGGCGTGCGTGCCAACCAGCTGATCGGCTACGGTCTGGTGGTGGGGCTCAACGGTACGGGCGACCAGACCACCCAGACCCCGTTCACCCTGCAGACCTTCAACAACATGTTGTCGCAGTTCGGCATCAAGGTGCCGCCGGGTTCGGGCAACGTGCAGTTGAAAAACGTTGCCGCGGTGTCGGTGCATGCCGACCTGCCGGCCTTCGCCAAGCCCGGCCAGGTGGTCGACATCACTGTGTCGTCGATCGGTAACTCCAAGAGCCTGCGTGGCGGCAGCCTGCTGATGACCCCGCTCAAGGGTATCGACGGCAACGTCTACGCCATCGCCCAGGGCAACCTGGTGGTCGGTGGTTTCGACGCCGAAGGTCGCGATGGCTCGAAGATCACCGTCAACGTCCCGTCGGCTGGCCGCATTCCGGGCGGTGCGAGCGTCGAGCGTGCAGTGCCGAGCGGTTTCAACCAGGGCAACAGCCTGACGCTGAACCTCAACCGGCCCGACTTCACCACCGCCAAGCGCATCGTCGACAAGGTCAACGAACTGCTCGGCCCAGGGGTGGCCCAGGCCCTGGATGGTGGATCGGTGCGGGTGACCGCGCCGATGGATCCGAGCCAGCGTGTCGACTACCTGTCGATCCTGGAAAACCTCGAGATCGACCCAGGCCAGGCCGTGGCCAAGGTCATCATCAACTCGCGTACCGGCACTATCGTGATTGGCCAGAACGTCAAGGTGTCGCCGGCGGCGGTTACTCACGGCAGCCTGACCGTGACCATCACCGAAGACCCGATCGTCAGCCAGCCGGGGCCGTTCTCCAATGGCGAGACGGCCGTCGTGCCGCGCTCTCGGGTCAATGCCCAGCAGGAAGCCAAGCCGATGTTCAAGTTCGGTCCGGGCACCACGCTGGATGAAATCGTCCGTGCGGTGAACCAGGTCGGCGCAGCCCCAAGCGACCTGATGGCCATCCTTGAAGCCCTGAAACAGGCCGGCGCGTTGCAGGCCGACCTGATCGTGATCTGAGGACGACTGGGATGAATCCGAAAAGCCTGGTTTCCGGTCATGTCGACAGTGGCGCCTACACCGACCTCAATCGCTTGAGTTCACTCAAACACGGCGACCGCGACAGTGAGGGCAACATCCGCAAGGTGGCCCAGGAGTTCGAGTCGCTGTTCATCAGCGAGATGCTCAAGGCTTCGCGCAAGGCCAGCGACGTGCTGGCCGATGAAGAAAACCCGATGAACAGCAATACCACCAAGCAATACCGTGACATGTACGACCAGCAGTTGGCCGTGAGCATGTCCCGCGAGGGGGGCGGCATCGGCCTGCAGGATGTGCTGGTGCGCCAACTGAGCAAACGCAAGGCCAGCACGGTCAACAACAGCCCATTCCCGCGTGGTGATGGGCCGGCCCCGGCGCTCTGGGGCAGCCGGGCGGCGGAACCGGCGCGCGTTGAGCAGCCTGCTGCGGGGCGCAACGATGTGGCGGCCCTCAATTCGCGGCGCCTGGCCTTGCCGGTCAAGCTCACCGACCGCCTGCTGGCCGGTATCGTGCCTTCCGCGGCCGCTGGCGATGCGGCCCAGCCTGCGCCGTCGCTGGCCGGTGTCGCCCGCGGCGAATGGCAGCCGGCGCGGACCTTTGCCGCGCCCGCCGAGGGCATGCGTATCGTCGGGCGTGCGGTGGCCCAGCCGCCGTTGGCGCCCAACAAGGCCTTCGGCAACAGCGATGCCTTCGTCAACACCATGCTGCCGATGGCCGAGCAGGCGGCCAAGCGCATTGGTATCGATCCGCGTTACCTGGTGGCCCAGGCGGCGCTGGAAACCGGTTGGGGCAAGTCGGTCATGCGCAACCCTGACGGCAGCAGCAGCCACAACCTGTTCGGCATCAAGGCCACCGGCAACTGGCAGGGTGGCGAGGCGCGGGCGATCACCAGCGAGTTCCGTGGCGGTCAGTTCGTCAAGGAGACTGCGGCATTCCGCTCGTACGACTCGTACCAGGACAGTTTCCACGACTTGGTCAGCCTGTTGCAGAACAACAGTCGCTATAAAGATGCGGTCGGAGCAGCCGATAACCCAGAACAGTTTGCAAGAGAGCTGCAGAAGGCCGGTTACGCAACCGACCCGGACTATGCCCGCAAGATCATCAGCATCGCCCGGCAACTGCAGCCCACCCAGCAATACGCCATGGCTGGCACTACCACGAATCTATAAGGATTGAACCATGTCTCTGATCTCGATCGGGCTGTCCGGCCTGAGTGCCAGCCAGGCGGCGCTGTCGGTCACCAGTAACAACATCGCCAACGCTGCGACCTCCGGCTACTCGCGCCAGCAGACCCTTCAGGTCTCGGGGCCTGCGCACAATATCGGCTCGGGTTTCATCGGTACCGGTACTCAGCTTGCGGATGTGCGCCGGGTCTACAACGCCTACCTGGACAACCAGCTGCGCACCGCGACCTCGCTGAGCACCGATGCGGCCACCTACCTCGATCAGATCGGCAGTGTCGACAAATTGCTGGGCGACAGCAGCACCGGTATCAGCTCGGTGCTGACGGCATTCTTCTCGGCCCTGCAGACCGCCGCGGCCAAACCCAGCGATGTGGCGTCCCGCCAGCTGTTGCTGACTCAGGCACAGACGCTGAGTAATCGTTTCAATTCCATCTCCAACGAGATGAACAAGCAGAACGAGAGCATCAACAGCCAGCTCGGCACGCTCGCCGGCCAGGTGAACAAGCTGAGCTCGAGCATCGCCGACCTCAACAAGCAGATCACGCAGCTGTCGGCGTCCGGCGCTACGCCGAACACCCTGCTGGATGCGCGCAGCGAGGCCGTGCGCCAGCTCAACGAGCTGGTGGGTGTCACCGTGCAGGAGCGTGATGGCAACTACGACGTGTACCTGGGTACCGGCCAGTCGCTGGTCACCGGCAACCGCGCCAACACCCTGACCGCCGGGCCGAGCGCGGCCGACAAGAGCCAGTACAGCCTGCAGGTCAACTACCCGACCTTCTCCTCCGATGTCACCTCGGTGATCACCGGCGGGCAGATCGGCGGCTTGCTGCGCTATCGTCAGGATGTGCTCACCCCGTCGATGAACGAGCTGGGTCGTGTGGCCCTGGTGGTCGCTGACAGCATTAACAGCCAGCTGGGGCAGGGCCTGGATGCCAACGGCCAGTTCGGCAGCTCGCTGTTCTCCAGCATCAACAGCGCCGCGGCAATCAGCCAGCGCAGCCTGGGTGCCACTGGCAACAGCGCCGGCTCCGGCAACCTTGACGTGACCATCGCTGACAGCAGCCTGCTGACCACTCATGACTATCAGGTCACCTTCAGCAGTGCCACCGGATACAGCGTGCGCCGTTCCGACGGCACTGACATGGGCAGCTTCGACCTGACCGACACGCCACCACCGGTGATCGACGGTTTCACCCTGAAGCTCAATGGTGGTGGCCTGGCGGCGGGCGACAGTTTCAAGGTGATCCCCACCCGCGCGGCGGCGGGCTCGATCAGCACCACCCTCACCGATGCCAACAAGCTGGCGTTCGCCGGGCCGATCAATGGCACGGTCGGCAGCGGCAACGACGGTACCGGCACCATCACCCAACCGAAACTGGGTGCGGAGCTGGATATTTACGGCGGTGCCGGCACCGCGCTGATCCAGGACTCGATCAAGCATTCGATGCCGGTGCGCATGGTGTTCGATGCTGCCAGTGGTGGCACCCAGGGCTATAGCCTGTTCGACGCCAAGGGTGGCCTCATTGGCAGCGGCACTATCGTGCCGGGGCAGGAGAACAAGCTGACGATCAACGTGCCGATGCTCAATGCTGCCGGTGCGCCGATTCTCGATGGTAGTGGCAACCCGCGTACCTTCAGCATGGAAACCTCGGTAGGCGGCAGCCCGGCGGAAGATGACACTTTCACCTTCGGCTTCAACGTCGACGGCAAGTCCGATAACCGCAACGCCCAGTCGTTGCTCGACCTGCAGACCAAATCCACGGTCGGTGTCAATTCCGGCGGTGGCAGCAGCTTCACCTCGGCCTATGCCTCGATGGTGGAGCGGGTCGGCGCCAAGGCCAACCAGGCCAGTATCGATACCACGGCGACCAAGGCCGTGTACGACTCGGCCAAGGAGGCCCGCAATGGGGTTTCCGGTGTCAACCTGGACGATGAGGCGGCCAACCTGATCAAGTTCCAGCATTACTACACCGCATCTTCACAGATCATCAAGGCGGCGCAGGAAACCTTCGCCACCCTGATCAACGCATTGTAAGGAGTAGCCATCGTGCGTATTTCCACCGCTCAGTTCTATGAGTCGAGCGCTACCAGCTACACCAGCAACTTTGCCAACCTGATGAAGGTCAAGCAGCAGATCGACACCGGCGTGCGCATCCAGTCCGCTGGTGACGACCCGGTCGGCGCCGCACGCCTGCTGCTGCTGCAGCAGCAACAGGCCCTGCTCAAGCAATACGACAGCAACATGACCACGGTGAACAACTCGCTGCTGCAGGAAGAGAGCGTGTTGGCGACCATCAACGACGCCATGCAGCGCGCCAGCGACCTGGCGATCCGGGCGGGCGGCGCCGGGGTCAGTGCGGCCGACCGCACCTCCATCAGCAGCGAGCTCAAGGAGATCGAGGCGAACATCTTCGGCCTGCTCAACTCGCGCGATGCCAATGGCGACTACATGTTCGGTGGCACCAAGACTTCGTCGCCACCCTACGTGCGTAACGCCGACGGCAGTTACAGCTACCAGGGCGATCAGACCCAGCTGAGCCTGCAGGTGTCCGACACCCTGAAACTGGCGACCAACGACACCGGTTTCAGCGTCTTCGATTCGGCCAAGAACAAGAGCCGTACCGAGTCCGCCCTGGTGGCGCCGACGGTCGACGATGGCCGTGTATCCGTTTCGCCGGGCCTGCTGACTTCGAGCAGCGCCTACAACAGCAACTTCAGTGCCGGCCAGCCGTACAAGGTCACCTTTACCAGTGCCACCCAGTACAGCGTCACCGATGCCCTGGGCAATGACATCACCGCCGAGACCCCGACCAACGGCACCTACGACAGCAAGGCCGAAGGCGGCAACCGCATCGCGTTTCGCGGCGTCGAGTTCGAGATCACCTTGTCGCTCAAGGAGGGTGATGACGATCCAGACGCTGTCGTCGCCGGCCATGAGTTCAGCCTGCAGGCGCGTCCCGACACGCTGACCACCGTTCGTGGCGCCGGCAACCCCTCGGGTGCGCAGGTCACCGGCGGTGCTGTAACCGACCAGGCGGTCTACCGCAGCACCTTCCCTGACAGCGGTGCGGTCATCAAGTTTACCGGCGCCAACACTTACGAGCTCTACGCGCAGCCCCTGACCGCCGACAGCAAGGTAGTGGCCAGCGGTACCTTCACCGCGCCGTCACTGACCGTGGCGGGTGTTACCTACCAGGTGGCCGGTGTGCCGCAGACGGGTGACCAGTTCGCGGTCAATGCCAACACTCACCAGAACCAGAGCGTGCTGGAGACCATCAGCCAGCTGCGCACGGCCCTGGATGCACCAGGCACAGGTGATGCGGGGAACATCGCGCTGAAGAACTCCATCGCTTCGGCGGTCGCCAACCTGGCCAGTGCCCGCGAGCAGGTCGATATCACCCGGGGCTCCATCGGTGCGCGTGGCAACTCGCTCGATATCCAGCGCCAGGAAAACACCAGCCTGACCACCGCCAACAAGGTCACCCAGGATGCCATCGGCAACACCGACATGGCCGACGCGTCGATCATGCTGGCGCTGCATCAAGCCATGCTGCAGGCTTCGCAGCTGAGCTTCACGCAGATCTCCAAGCTGAGCCTGTTCAACCAGATGTAACTGAGCGGGTGCCCAAAAGCCCCGGCCAGCCTCGCGCTGCCGGGGCTTTTTTGTGCCTGGCGCACGACGCTGAGCGGCAGTTGGCAATAAATGAGTGTGACCAATGAGTCAAATCGCGCATCTTCCCTGTATTCTATGCGGCAGCTGCTGCAGCAATTTGTTACCGGTTCGCCAGTGACCTGCCCGATGTCGGCATGTCACGGATCCGGTAGTGGGCGCCCTCAATTCACCGAGTGGCGGTCTTTGCCTGTTTTCATTGGGAAGCCAGAATGATTGGCATCAAAAGCATCGCGAGTTACGTGCCCACCGCTGGCCTGGACAACTACGTCCAGGGTGCGAAGTTCGGCAAGGACGAAGAGTTCATGTTCGGCAAGATCGGCGCGTCGTTCCTGCCGCGCAAGGCCGAAGAGCAAGAAACCTCCGATCTGTGCGTCGAGGCCGCCCGTGCCTTGTTCGCCAGCAACCCCGAGCTCGATCCGCAGTCGATCGATGTGTTGATCGTGGTCACCCAGAACGGTGACGAAGAAGGGCTGCCGCACACCGCGGCAATCGTCCAGCACAAGCTGGGCCTGTCCACCCGGGTGGCGGCGTTCGACGTTTCGCTGGGCTGCTCCGGCTACGTCTATGGCCTGTACGCGATCAAGGGCTTCATGCAGGCGGCGGGGCTGAAGAACGGCCTGCTGATCACCGCCGACCCGTATTCGAAGATCGTCGATCCGGAAGACCGCAACACCACCATGCTGTTCGGCGATGCCGCCACCGCCACCTGGATGGGCGAGGACGCGGTATGGCAACTGGGCGAGGCGCGTTTTGGTACCGACGGTTCCGGTGCCGAGCACCTGAAGGTCACCAACGGCAATTTCTTCATGAACGGCCGTCAGGTGTTCAACTTCGCCCTGGTCAAGGTGCCGGCGCACCTGCATGAGCTGCTCGATGCCAGTGGCCTGCAGTCGGCCGATATCGATGCCTTCTGCATCCATCAGGGCAGTGCGGCGATCGTCGATGCGGTGGCGCGACGCTTTGAAGAGCAGCACCCGGAGAAGTTCGTCAAGGACATGCTCGAAACCGGCAATACAGTGTCCTCCAGCGTGCCGCTGTTGCTGCAGAAGCACATGCTCGACAGCAGTTGGAAGCGCGTGGCCATCAGTGGCTTTGGCGTGGGCCTGTCGTGGGGCTCGGCGATTCTCTATCGCGGCTGATCCGGCACGGTCAAAAAAAAGCGCCTGGCGTATTCCGCCAGGCGCTTTTTTTTGCCTTCGAGTAAGTGCAGAAAAGCCATAACCCCCTGATTTCGTGGGGGTGGCAGCGTGATGGCATTTTTTTTTTGCAAATGCCCTCAAGCAACCCCCGCAAACGACGATAAACATTACGAAGGTTCTCTAGGCCATACCCGGCGGATGCCAGGGCCGGAAGCCGCAGTACCCATCCAACGAGGATTTCGTCATGGCTTTAACTGTAAACACCAACATTGCTTCGGTTACTACTCAGGTTAACCTGAACAAGGCCAGCACCGCCCAGACCACTTCGATGCAGCGCCTGTCTTCCGGCCTGCGCATCAACAGCGCCAAAGACGACGCTGCCGGCCTGCAGATCGCCAACCGTCTGACCAGCCAGATCAACGGCCTGGGCCAGGCAGTTAAGAACGCCAACGACGGTATCTCGATCGCCCAGACCGCCGAAGGCGCAATGCAGGCTTCGACCGACATCCTGCAAAAAATGCGTACCCTGGCTCTGTCCTCGGCTACTGGCTCCCTGAGCGCCGACGACCGTAAGTCGAACAACGACGAATACCAGGCTCTGACTTCCGAGCTGAACCGTATCTCCGCTACCACCACCTTCGGTGGCCAGAAGCTGCTGGACGGTTCGTACGGCACCAAGGCCATCCAGGTCGGCGCCAACGCCAACGAAACCATCAACCTGAGCCTGGAAAACGTTGCTGCCAGCAACATCGGTTCGCAGCAGGTCAAGTCCACCGCCATCGCCCCGAGCGCGAGCGGCCTGGCTGCTGGCAGCCTCTCCGTTACCGGCAACGGCCAAACCGCCACTGTCGCCTACGCTGCTGGTGCCTCCGCCAAGCAGATCGCCAGCGATCTGAACGGCTCGATCGGTGGTCTGACCGCATCCGCCAGCACCGAACTGCAACTGGACGTAACCGGCGCTACTCCGGCCAACTTCAAGCTGTCTGTAGGTTCCAGCGGCACTGTTGACTTCGTAGGCGTGACTGACAAGGCCGGCCTGGCCGACCAGCTGAAATCCAACGCTGCCAAGCTGGGTATCAGCGTCAACTACGACGAAGTCAAGAAAACCCTGAGCATCAAGTCGGACACCGGTGAGAACATCAGCTTCTCGGGTGCGGACGCCAACGCCCAGGCCAACATCTCGATCGCTGCCAAAGACGGCTCCGGCAACTTCGCTACTGGCGCTGCTCTGGGTGCTGCTGCCATCGTCGTCACCGGTCAGGTTTCGCTGGACTCGGCCAAAGGCTTCTCGCTGGGCGGCGCTACTGCTCTGTTCGGTGCTGCAACCGTTACCTCGGCCAAGACCACCATCTCGCAAACCGACGTCACCGACGCCACCAAGGCCCAGAACGCCCTGGCCGTTATCGACAAGGCCATCGGTTCGATCGACAGCGTCCGTTCGGGCCTGGGTGCTACCCAGAACCGTCTGACCACCACCGTCGACAACCTGCAGAACATCCAGAAGAACTCCACCGCTGCCCGTTCCACCGTGCAGGACGTGGACTTCGCTTCGGAAACTGCAGAGCTGACCAAGCAGCAGACCCTGCAGCAGGCTTCGACTGCGATCCTGTCGCAGGCTAACCAGCTGCCATCCTCGGTCCTGAAACTGCTCCAGTAATTCAGGCGCCTGAGTAAGAGGTGGAAGGGCGCGTTTACGTGCCCTTTCACCTTTTTGACATGAGGAGTTCGAAGCATGGACATGAGTGTCAAGTTGAACCAGATGTACCCTTCGATGCCGCCCCAGGCAGCAGCGACGGCCAAGGACCCGGTGGTGGCGCCTGTCAAGGTGCAGGAGGCTGCGCCTTCTGAAGACAAGCCGCACACCCGCGAGGACCTGGAGAAAGCGGTGGGCGATATCCGCGATTTCGTCCAGTCGAGCCAGCGCAAGCTGGACTTCTCCATTGATGATTCAACCGGCCAGGTAGTGGTCAAGGTCATCGCCACCGAGTCCGGTGACGTGATCCGCCAGCTCCCGTCGGAAACCGCGCTGAAGCTGGCACAAAGCCTCAGCGAAGCTGGCAGCCTGCTGTTCGACGGCAAGGCATAGGCTGGCATGATTTTTGTTGCTGTCGGTCATTTGATGGATTTATCCGCCAAGGATCCGGCAGCTACTGAACAAGGAGAGCAATGATGGCAGGTACAACAGTCAGCGGTATCGGATCGGGCATCGATACCCAGGCGATTGTGAAGTCTCTGGTGGACGCGCAAAAGGCGCCGAAGCAGACACAGATCAATACCCAGACACTGAAGGCAACCACCACGTTGTCCTCTATCGGCAAGATCCAGGCGGCGCTGGACGCCTTCCGTGGCGCCTTGACCAGCATGACCACTGGCAACAGCTTCGGTGGCCTGAGCTTGAAGTCCTCGGATGAAAAGGTTGCGACCATCACCGCAGGGGCGGGCGCAGCCAACGGCTCCTTCAACCTGGTGGTGACCCAGCTGGCGTCGGCTTCCAAGGTCTCCACCAAGGTGTACGCCGGTGGCGCGACCAGCGTGGTCAACGCCACGACCAGTACCACCAAGTTGACCATCACCCAGAACGGCAAGGCTCACGACGTGAGCATTCCCCCGGGGGCCACGCTGCAAGATGTGCGTGAGAACATCAACAGCCAGTACGGCACGGCGGGCTTCAGTGCCAACATCCTGACCGATGCCGCGGGTTCGCGCCTGGTCATTACGTCCACCAAGATGGGCGAGGGCTCCGAGATCACCCTGGGCGGGAACTCGGGTGTCGACCTCGGGTATACCGAGGTCGATAAGCCCAAGAACGCCGAATACAAGCTCGATGGCATTGCCATGAAGTCCAAGAGCAATGACATCACCGATGCGGTGAGTGGCCTGAACATCAAGTTGGTGGGTGTTTCGCCTAACGCGACCGGCACTACCGACCCTGTGGTAACGACGCTTTCCCTGACTACCAGTTCGATTGCGTTGAAGTCGGGTCTCAAGGGCTTCATCGACACCTACAACGCATTGATCAAAGTGGTCAACGCGGAGACCAGGGTCACCAAGAATGCCGACGGCACCGTGACTGCGGCAGCCCTTACCGGTGATGCATCCATGCGTGCGCTGATGACCTCCATCCGCGAAGAAATGAATGCACTGTCCGGCAACGGCACCCTGAAGTCGCTTGCTGCGTTTGGCGTCACGACCGCCCAGGACGGCGGTGCGCTGAGCCTGGACGACAAGAAGTGGGATAAAGCCGCTGCCACCAACGCCGCTGACCTTACCAGCATCTTCAACGGCAAGGATGGCTTGATTGCGCGCCTGCAGAGTGTCACCGAGCCCTACGCCAAGGCCGCCACCGGCACCCTGGCCGAGCGCAGCAAGACCCTGACCGAAAGCCTGACCAAGCTCAAGTCCGAACAAGACACCTTGGACACGCGCATGGAGGCCTTGCAAAAGAGCCTGCAGGACAAGTACAACAACATGGACACCCTGGTCACCCAGTTGCGCCAGCAGCAGAACAACGTGCTGGGCACGCTCAACGCCCTGAACAACGCCAAGAGCGACAAGTAATCAGTGATTGATGCGAATGGCCGGGCCTGATGCCCGGCCTTTTTGCACCGGCCGGTAAAGTTTTGACCATCCGGCCCGATACAGGGACTATCGAACCTTAAGTTTTTTGCCCGTTACGAGGTCGCAAGATGAATCCCATGAGAGCCCTTCGTCAGTACCAGAAGGTCAATTCCCATGCCCAGATTTCCGAAGCCACACCCCATCGCCTGGTGCAGATGCTGATGGAAGGTGGGCTCGATCGCATGGCTCAGGCCAAGGGCGCACTGGCCCGTGGCGACATCGCCGAGAAAGGCTTGATGCTGGGCAAGGCGATCGACATCATCATCGGCCTGAGCGACGGCCTGGATGCGCAGAAGAGCCACGACCCGGCCTACATCGAGCAGCTTTCCAGCCTGTACGCTTACATGACCAACCGCTTGATGCAGGCCAACATCGACAACGATCCGGCGATCATCGACGAAGTTGCGCAACTGCTGATCACCGTCAAGAGTGGTTGGGATGCCATTGCCGACGCACAGCAGGCCGAGTGAGCCGGTGGAGGAGAGCAAGGTGAACAGCGAGCTGCAACGATTCGACGAAACCCGTGAGGCTCTGCTCTCAGCCCTGGGGGCGCGGGACTGGGGCGCGATCGGCCGGCTCGACGAGAGCTGCCGGGGCCTTATCGACGAGATGCTCAAGGCGCCGGAGCTCGACGAAGCGGTGGTCAAGGCGCGTCTTGAAGACTTGCTGCACGTCTACCGCGAACTGCTCGACGTTACAATGGGCGAGCGGCAGGCCATCGCCGATGAAATGACGCAGATCAATCAAGCAAAGAATGCGTCGAAGGTTTACCATTTGTTCAGTTAAGATGCACCGAACTGGGGAAAAGGCGCCATAAATTTGACTATGCAGGCCTTTTTGACTTAACTAGTGGCTGTTTTCGAAATTCAGACGTCCGAACACTGACCATTCAGTCGGGATGATGTCGCGCACGCCCGCCGGGCGCCGATATGACTAGGGAAGTTGCTATTGCATGTGGCGTGAAACCAAGATTCTCCTGATCGATGACGATAGCGCTCGCCGCCGCGATCTGGCGGTGGTCCTGAACTTTCTCGGCGAAGAAAACCTCCCGTGCTCCAGTGATGACTGGCAGCAGACGGTCGAGTCTCTTGCCTCCAGCCGCGAAGTGCTGTGCGTGCTGATCGGGGCAGTGAAGGCACCGGCCAGTGTGCTGGGGCTCCTTAAGACAGTGGCAGCGTGGGATGAGTTCCTTCCGGTGCTGTTGCTGGGCGATATTTCTTCTGCCGAGTTCCCCGAAGAGCTGCGCCGTCGCGTGCTGTCCAACCTCGAGATGCCGCCGAGCTACAGCCAGGTGCTCGATTCGCTGCACCGCGCCCAGGTGTACCGCGAGATGTACGACCAGGCCCGTGAGCGCGGCCGCCAGCGCGAGCCCAACCTGTTCCGCAGCCTGGTAGGCACCAGCCGTGCCATCCAGCATGTGCGGCAGATGATGCAGCAGGTGGCCGACACCGACGCCAGCGTGCTGATCCTCGGCGAGTCCGGCACCGGCAAGGAGGTGGTGGCGCGCAACCTGCACTACCACTCCAAGCGCCGTGAGGCACCCTTCGTGCCGGTCAACTGCGGGGCGATTCCGGCAGAGCTGCTCGAAAGCGAACTGTTCGGCCACGAGAAGGGCGCCTTCACCGGGGCCATCACCAGCCGTGCCGGGCGTTTCGAACTGGCCAACGGCGGTACGCTGTTCCTCGACGAAATCGGCGACATGCCGCTGCCCATGCAGGTCAAGCTGTTGCGGGTACTGCAGGAGCGCACCTTCGAGCGCGTGGGCAGCAACAAGACGCAAAGCATCGATGTGCGCATCATTGCCGCAACCCACAAGAATCTCGAGAACATGATCGAGGACGGGACCTTCCGCGAGGACCTGTACTACCGCCTCAACGTGTTCCCCATCGAGATGGCTCCGCTGCGTGAGCGCGTCGAAGATATTCCGTTGCTGATGAACGAGCTGATCTCGCGCATGGAGCACGAGAAGCGCGGTTCGATCCGTTTCAACTCCGCCTCGATCATGTCGCTGTGCCGACATGGCTGGCCGGGCAACGTGCGCGAGCTGGCCAACCTGGTGGAGCGCATGGCGATCATGCATCCGTATGGGGTGATCGGCGTGTCGGAGCTGCCCAAGAAGTTCCGCTATGTCGACGACGAAGACGAGCAGTTGGTGGACAGCCTGCGCAGCGACCTCGAAGAGCGCGTGGCCATCAACGGCCATACGCCGAACTTCGCCAACCACGCCATGCTGCCGCCAGAAGGGCTGGACCTCAAGGACTACCTTGGCAGCCTGGAGCAGGGTCTGATCCAGCAGGCGCTGGACGATGCCAACGGTATCGTTGCGCGTGCGGCTGAACGTTTGCGTATTCGTCGTACCACCCTGGTCGAGAAAATGCGCAAGTACGGCATGAGCCGCCAGGGCGGCGAGGACCAGGCGGAGGATTGACGCCCGGTCTTGCGCCTGGACCGGCCTCTTCGCGGGCAAGCCCGCTCTCACGGGATTGATGCAAGTTAGAAGTCTGCGCTGTTCCTGTGGGAGCGGGCTTGCCCGCGAAGAGGCCGGTACAGGTAGCCTGCATCCCCATCCGTGCCGCGCTCGCTTAGCCGCCGGAGCGGCGCTGGCATTCATCAAAAAGTCCGCAGGGACAAAACCGATTCCGCAGTGTCCGCCATCTTAAAGCAGGCATGCGTTTTGCTTTGGCTAGCATAAAGGGCCAGGGGACAGTTTTTTGTCACCCCTCCGACCAATGCGGACCAACAGCACAATGAAAGCAGTCATTCTGGCCGGTGGGCTGGGCACACGCATCAGCGAAGAATCCCACCTGCGCCCCAAGCCGATGATCGAAATAGGCGGCAAACCGATCATCTGGCACATCATGAAGATCTACTCGCACTACGGTATCAACGACTTCGTCATTTGCCTGGGCTACAAGGGGTACGTGATCAAGGAGTATTTCGCCAACTACTTCCTGCACATGTCGGACGTGACCTTCGACATGGCGCAAAACCGCATGGATATCCACAACCGCCATGCCGAACCTTGGCGGGTGACACTGGTGGATACTGGCGAAAACACCGCCACTGGTGGCCGCCTCAAGCGTGTCCGTGAGTACGTTGGCGATGAAACCTTTTGCCTGACTTACGGCGACGGTGTATCCGACGTCGACCTTCCCCGACTGATCGACTTCCACCGGCAGCACGGCAAGCTGGCCACGGTTACCGCCGTGCAGCCGCCGGGGCGTTATGGCGCGTTGGATGTGCAGGGCGAACAGGTACGCGGCTTCCAGGAGAAACCACTGGGCGACGGTGGCTGGATCAATGGCGGCTTCTTCGTGCTCGAGCCGGCTGTGCTCGATTACATCGCGGGCGATGGCACCACCTGGGAAAACGAGCCCATGCGTCGTCTGGCCGAGGACGGCCAGTTGATGAGCCACCTGCACCGTGGCTTCTGGCAACCGATGGATACCCTGCGTGATCGCATGCTGCTCGAAGCACACTGGAAGAACGGCGAAGCCGCATGGCAGCTATGGCGCTGAATCCGGCATTCTGGGCGGGGCGCCGCGTTCTGCTGACCGGGCATACCGGCTTCAAGGGCGGTTGGCTGGCCGTATGGCTGCGTCAGTTGGGCGCCGAACTGCGCGGCTTCGCCTTGCCTGCCGCAACCACGCCATCGCTGTGGCAGGTTGCGCAGTTGCAACAGCAGGTTCCCGGCGATTTTGCCGATATCCGTGATGCCTCGGCCCTGGCCGGAGCCCTGCAGGATTTTCAGCCCGAACTGGTGCTGCATCTGGCCGCTCAGCCACTGGTGCGTGAATCCTATCGTGCGCCTGCGGACACCTACGCAACCAATGTCATGGGTACGCTCAACCTGCTCGAAGCGGTGCGGGCCACGCCGTCCGTGCGTGGCGTGCTGGTGGTGACCACGGACAAGTGCTACGAGAACCGCGAGTGGCCCTGGCCCTACCGGGAGCAGGATGCCCTGGGCGGCTTCGATCCCTATAGCAGCAGCAAGGCCTGTGTCGAGCTGCTGTGCGCGAGTTACCGCGACTCTTTCCTGCGTTCCTCTGGCGTTGCCCTGGGCACTGCGCGCGCGGGCAACGTGCTGGGGGGCGGGGACTGGTCTGCCGACCGCTTGTTGCCGGACATCTTTCGCGCCTGGCAGGACGGCCAAGAGGTGACCTTGCGTTATCCCGATGCGACGCGGCCCTGGCAGCACGTGCTCGACCCGCTGATGGGCTATCTGCAGCTGGCGCAGGGCTTGCTCACTGACGCCGAGCAGCATGCCGCAGCCTGGAACTTTGGCCCTGACAGCGCAGGGCTGGCCACCGTCGGCGAAATCGTCGAACGCCTTGCCGACCGATGGCCAGGCGAGGCGCGCTGGTCGGTTGCCAGCGATGCCCAGCCGCACGAAGCCGGTCTGCTGGCCCTGGACTCCAGCAAGGCGAGGCAGAGGCTTGGCTGGGCGCCGCGCTGGTCGCTGGATGACACCCTGAAACATACCCTCGACTGGCATCTGGCCTGGCGCGCAGGGCGTGATATGAACATCGTTACCCGCGAGCAGCTCGCGGTTCACCAAGGCGGAACCCATGAGTGACAGTACGGCGCAGCAGTTGCGCCAACAGATTGCCGAGCTGGTCGGGCGCTACGCCGAGCTGCAGATGGCGCCCAAACCCTTCGTGGCCGGGCAGAGCAGCGTTCCGCCAGCCGGCAAGGTGATCGGTGCGGGCGAACTGCAGGCCATGACCGAGGCCGTGCTGGATGGCTGGCTGACCACCGGGCGCTTCAACGAGGCGTTCGAAAAGCGCCTGGCCAAGTACCTGGGGCGCCGCTGCGTACTCACCACCAACTCCGGCTCGTCGGCCAACCTGCTGGCGTTTTCCGCCTTGACCTCGCCACGCCTCGGCGACCGGGCGATCAAGCCGGGCGACGAGGTGATCGGCGTTGCCGCCGGTTTCCCAACCACCGTCAACCCGATCCTGCAGTTCGGCGCGGTACCGGTGTTCGTCGATGTCGAGATGGGTACCTACAACATCAACCCGGCACTGATCGAAGCGGCCATCGGCCCGAAGACCAAGGCCATCATGCTGGCCCATACCTTGGGCAACCCCTTCGACCTGAGTGTGATCCGCGCCCTGTGCGACAAGTACGGCCTGTGGCTGATCGAAGACTGCTGCGATGCCCTGGGTTCCACTTACCAAGGGCGCATGGTCGGCACCTTTGGTGATATCGGTACCCTCAGTTTCTACCCGGCGCACCACATCACCATGGGCGAGGGCGGAGCGGTGTTCACCGACTCTCCGCTGCTCAAGCGCATCATTGAGTCGTTCCGCGACTGGGGCCGCGATTGCTATTGCCCCCCGGGCGAGGACAACACCTGTGGCAAGCGCTTCTGCTGGCAACTGGGTAGCTTGCCGGAAGGCTACGACCACAAGTACACCTACTCGCACCTGGGCTACAACCTGAAGATCACCGACATGCAGGCCGCATGCGCGCTGGCGCAGATGGACCGGATCGATGATTTCGTTGCCGCGCGCAAGCGCAACTTCGCCTGGCTCAGCGAGCGTCTGGCCGGTTGTGCGGACAAATTGATCCTGCCGCAGGCCACCCACGAAAGTGACCCTTCCTGGTTCGGCTATCCGCTCACCCTGCGCGACGGCTGTGGGGTAAAGCGCGTCGAGCTGTTGCGCTACCTGGATGAGCAGGGTGTGGGTACACGCCTGCTGTTCGCTGGCAATCTGACCCGCCAGCCGTACATGCAGGGGCAGCAATACCGGGTTGCCGGCGAGCTGCCGGTAACCGACAAGATCATGAACGACACGTTCTGGATCGGCCTCTGGCCGGGCTTGAGCGATGACCATCTGGAGCATGCGGCGCGCAGCCTCGAAACCTTCCTGCAGAGGCTGTGCTGATGCGCGCCTATGTCCTGTGTGGCGGTTTCGGTACGCGCCTGCGCAGCGTCACGGACGCGCAGAAGGCCCTGGTCCCCGTTCACGGTGAGCCCTTTCTGGCGCGCGTATTGAGCCAGTTGGCCCGTGCCGGCATCAGCGAAGGCGTACTGTGCGCGCATTACCGCGCCGAACAGGTGGCCGAGCAGCTTGCCGAGTTGTCTCGCCATGCGGGTCTGCCACTGTCGCTGGTGGTGGAGCAGAGCCCACTGGGCACGGGCGGCGCACTGCTCAACGCGTTGCGCGAGCAACCGGCTCAGGGGCGGTATCTGGTCCTCAACGCCGACACCTTTGTCGACGCGCAAGGTTATCGGCAGATGATGCTGAGCGAAGGCAATGCCGTGCTGGCAGCGCGGGTCGATGACCGCGGCCGTTATGGCAGCCTGGCGCTCAATGCCACGGGGCACCTGGCTGGCTTGCAGGAAAAGGGCCTGCAGGGGCCCGGCCTGATCAACGCGGGGGTATATGCCTTCACCGCGCCGGCCTTCGCCGCCACGCCCGTTGGCGCGTGCTCCATGGAGCACGATCTGTTGCCCGAGTTGCTCCAGCGCGAGGCCGTTTCCGTTGTCGATTACAACGGGCGCTTCATTGATATCGGCACGCCAGAATCGCTCGCGCGCTACACCGACGAATTTTTTCCGGATACATCGCTATGAGCCTGCTGGTGCAGACCCTGAGCATTGGCGAACGCCAGAGCATTCTTGATGCGGTCAAGTGCATCGAGGCCGGCGCCTTGCAGATCGCCTTCGTGGTGGCCGACGATCAGCGTTTGCTGGGTGTGGTCACCAACGGTGACGTACGTCGCCACCTGCTGCAGGGCGGCCAGACCGACCTGCCGGTAACCACCTGCATGAACAGCCATTACCGCGCCGTTCAGGCCGATGCGTCGCGCGAGGAGTTGCTCAAGGCATTCGACCTTGGTTTCAACGCCATCCCGGCCGTGGACGAGCAGGGGCGCCTGGTCGAGGTCTACACCCGCCTGATGGCGGCCAGCCCGGAAGTGCCGGTGCTGGCACGGGCTCGTGCGCCGGTACGCATGAGCTTCTGCGGCGGCGGTGCCGACCTGACCTATTTCTTCATCGACCACCCGGCAGCGGTGCTCAGCTGCACCGTCGGCCTCTATGCCCATGCCACCCTGGTTCCCCGGGGCGACCGTGGCATTCGCATCTTCTCCGAGGACCTGGGGCGCGAGGAGGACTACGACTCCCTGGCTGACCTGCTGGCCGCCAGTGAAAAAAGCCTGTTGGCGACCATCGTTTCGGTGATCAAGCCGCAATACGGCTTCGACCTCTACCTGCGTTCGGACTTCCCGGTGGGCTCCGGGCTGGGCGGCTCCTCCGCTGCCACCACGGCCACCATCGCGGTATTCAACGAACTGCGCCAGGATCGCTGGAGCACCTACGAGATCGCGGAACTTGCGTTCCAGGCCGAGCGCCTGTGCTTCGGCATCGCCGGTGGCTGGCAGGACCAGTACGCCTCGGCCTTCGGCGGCTTCAACCTGATCGAATTCGAGAACCAGCGCAACCTGGTGCACCCGATTCGCCTGGAAGAGGCGATCCGCAATGAGCTGGAGTCCTGCCTGGTGTTGTGCGACACCGGCATCTCCCACGACTCTGGCCGCCTGCATGATCTGCAGCGCGAGGAGATGCAGGCCGAGGCCTCGCAAACCGACCTGCTCCACGCCAGCGTGGCGCTGTGCCGGCGCATGCACCGCTATCTGATTCGCGGCGAGCTGCGCGATTTCGGCCTGTGCCTGGACGAAGCCTGGCGCCTGAAAAAGCGCTTTTCCTCGGCCATCAGCCATGGGCGCCTCGATGAAATCTACGCCGCTGCACTGGCGGCCGGCGCGCTCGGCGGCAAGCTGCTCGGCGCCGGCGGCGGTGGCTTCTTCCTGTTCTACGTACAACCCCAGCATCGCCAGCGAGTGGTGCATGCGGTGCGCGCACTGGGCTGCCAGACTCAAGGCTTCCGCTTCGAGTCCTGCGGTGTTACTTCCTGGCGGACGAAAATCCAATGACCCCGATTATTCTCGACGGCATCGCCCTGGGTGGCGAGCGCGTCTATGTCATCGCCGAAGCCGGCAACAACCATAACGGCTCGCTGGCATTGGCCAAACAACTGGTGGATGCCGCCATCGCGGCGGGCGCCGACTGCGTCAAGTTCCAGCTGCGCAACCGCGAGGCGCTGTACCGGCGCAAGGCCGATGGCTCGCGTGCCGAAGACCTCGGCGTGGAGTACATCCAGGACCTGCTGGACAAGGTCGAGCTGAGTCTCGACGAGCACCGCCAACTGCGCGCCTACTGCGCGCAACAGGGCATCACCTACCTGTGCACCCCCTGGGATGAACCCAGTGTCGATGCCCTGGCAGCGTTCGACGTGGCGGCGCTGAAAATCGCCTCGGCGGACCTGAGCAACCCCTACCTGATCGCCAAGGCCGCCAGCCTGGGCAAGCCGCTGATCCTGTCCACCGGCATGTCCTTCGAGCACGAAATCATCCGTGCCATCGAACAGCTCAATGCCTTGGGTACGCCCTTCGCGCTGCTGCACTGCAACAGCGCCTACCCGGCGCCGGAAGGGGATATCCAGCTTGGCTACCTGCGCCGCCTGCAGCAGCTGCACGGCCTGATCGGCTATTCCGGCCATGAGCGCGGTATCGCCATTACCCTCGGTGCCGTGGCCCTGGGTGCCAAGCTGGTGGAGCGCCACATTACTCTGGACCGCAACATGGAAGGCCCGGATCACCTGGCCAGCCTGGAGCCTACCGAATTCCGCCAACTGGTGGACGGCATTCGCCAGCTGGAGCTGGCGCTGCCATGGCAAGGCCCTGGCCGTCATGCCAGCCAAGGGGAACTGCTGAACCGCGAGAACCTCGGCAAGAGCGTGATCGCAGCGCGCGAAATCCCCCGTGGTGCAGTCCTGGAGCCGGGCATGCTGCGTATCGCCAGCCCCGGCCAGGGCTTGGCGCCGTACCGGCTGCCAGAGCTGCTGGGCAAGCCCGCCCAGCGCGACATCGCCCAGGGCGATTTCCTGTTCGAGAGCGACCTGCAGGAACAACCCGCCGAGCAGAAACTGGCGTTCGACATGCCGATTCGTTGGGGTGTGCCGGTGCGCTATCACGACTTCCTCGATTACCGTCGGCGCATCGAGCCGGACCTGTTCGAGTTCCACCTGTCCTACCGCGACCTCAGCCTGAAACCGCAGCCCTTCCTGGCCCAGGTGGAATGCTCGCGCCTGGTGGTACACGCCCCGGAGCTGTTCGAGAACAGCGAGCTGCTGGACCTGGTGGCGGACGACCCGGCCTATCGCCGGCGCTCCATCGACAACCTGCAGCGCGTGGTCGATGCCACCCTGCAGATCGGCGAGTTCTTCCCCGCCGCCGATGCCCGGCTGATCGTCGCCAACATCGGTGGTTTTTCTGCCGACGCGCCACGCCCGCTGGCCATGCGCCCCGAGCTCTACGAGCGTTTCCATGAGGCCTGCCGCCAGGTGGATTTCGCCGGCACTGAGCTGATCCCGCAGAACATGGCGCCGTTCCCCTGGCACTTCGGCGGCCAGCGCCACCAGAACATTTTCATGATGCCCGACGAACTGGCGGCCCAGGCCCGCGAGCACGGCCTGCGCTTGTGCCTGGACCTGTCGCACCTGCAGATGACCTGCTTCCACTTCGGCCTCGACTTCCAGGCCGCACTGGCGCTGCTGCTGCCGCACTCGGCGCACCTGCACGTGGCCGACGCCAAGGGCACCAACGGCGAAGGCGTGCTGATGGGCACCGGCGACATCGACTGGCCGGCCAGCTGGGCACAGATTCGCCAACATCCCGAGGTCAGCTTCATTCCTGAAGTCTGGCAAGGGCACAAGGATCATGGTGCCGGCTTCTGGTCGGCACTGCAGTATTTGACGCGGCTTGCTTAAGCGCCGGTTTCGAGGGGGAATTCAAGGTGACACAGACTATCCGTGTAGCGGACTACATCATGGAGCGCCTGGCGCGTTTGGGCGTGGGGCAGGTCTACTTCCTGCCAGGCGGCGGTGCCATGCACCTCAACGACGCGTTGGGTCGCCACCCTGAACTTGAGCCGGTGCTGTGCCTGCACGAGCAGGCGGCGGCGATTGCCGCTGAAGCTGCCGGCAAGCTCACCGGTGGGCCGGCGGCGTGCATGACCACCTGTGGCCCGGGTGCGACCAATACGGTTACCGCAGTGCTCGGTGCCTGGCTGGACTCGACACCGGTGTTCTTCGTGTCCGGCCAGGTCAAAAGTGCTGACCTCAAAGCCGGTACTGGCCTGCGCATGCTTGGCGTGCAGGAAGCCGACATCGTTTCGATTGTCGAGCCGATTACCAAGGCGGCGGTCACCCTGACCGATCCCGAGGCGGTAGCCGAGGTCTTCGACCTGCTTGAACATGCCGCGCTCAGCGGCCGTCGTGGCCCGGTATGGCTGGATGTACCGCTAGACGTGCAGGCTGCCCGGATTGATCCGGCGACCCTGCGCCGGGCGCAGTTGCCTGCGGCTAGCGAGCAACCGGACATCAGCGCGGCGGTTGCGCAAACCTTGAGTTTGCTGCGCCAAGCCAAACGCCCAGGCATCATCGCCGGTAGCGGCATTCGCATGGCGGGTGCGGTTGACGCATTCAACCAGTTGATCGAAGCCGCGGGCGTACCGGTCATGCCGACCTGGCTGGCCATGGACATCATCGAAGACGAGCATCCACTTTACGGTGGCCGTCCCGGCTCCATTGCACCGCGCTGGGCCAACTTTGCGCTGCAGAACTGCGACCTGCTGATTGTCCTTGGCTCGCGCCTGGACATGGCCTTGACCGCTTACAACCATGCTCACTTCGCGCCCTATGCGAAGAAAGTCGTGGTGGATATCGACCCTGCGGAAATCGCCAAGCTGCAGATGCCCATCGAGGTGTCGGTAGTCTCTGACGTCAAACCCTTCATCGAAGCCTTGGCTGCGCAAATCGGCCGTGATCGCCTGCCGTCCTACGCCGACTGGCTGGCGCGCATCGCGCAGTGGCGCGAGCAATACCCGCTGCTGCAGAGCGAGCACGCTGACGACAGCCAGGGCGTGAGCATGTACTACTTCACCGACCAGCTGTCCTCGCTGCTCAATGAGGGTGACGTGATCGCGCCGGGCAGTTCGGGTTTCGCTTCCGAATTGTTCCTGCTCAATCTGCGCCTCAAGAAGGGCCAGCGCTGCTTCCACAACCGTGGCACGGGCTCGATGGGCTTTGGCATTCCGTCGGCAATCGGCGCGTGCCTGGCCTCCGGGCGCCAGCCGACCGTCTGTGTTGAAGGTGACGGTGGCTTGCAGTTGAACATCCAGGAGCTGGCGACCCTGGCCGCGCACAAGCTGCCGGTCAAATGCTTCGTCATCAACAATCAGGGCTATGCCTCGATTCGTGCATCGCAAAGTGCGCATTTCAACCTGCTGGTCGGTGCCGATGCCACCAGTGGCCTGCAACTGCCGGATCTGGCCCAGCTGGCCAGTGCGTATGGCGTGGGTTACGCGCGCATCGAGTCGCATGCCAACCTGCAGGCCAACCTCCAAGCTGTGCTGGAGCGCGATGGCCCGGTGATCATCGAGGTGCTGGTCCAGGTTGAAGAGCCACGGATTCCGCGGGTCATGACCCGCATGGATGAAAATGGCAAGCCGGTAACCGGTGCCCTGGAAGACCTGTATCCGTTCCTCAGCCGCGAAGAGCTGGCGCAGCAGATGGCCGTTTCGCTGGATGCCGGGGCATGAAAGTGTGGCTCAATCGCCGCTTGACCGGGTTGTGCTACGGCTACCTGCGTAGCCAGCGCGACTGGGCGCACGAAAAATCGCCGCGGGTGCGTCACGCCCGCGTGCTGCCCATGGCCAGCCACGCGCCCTGGGTCAATGACAGCGCGTTTCTGAACACCTACGAGAGCGTGCGTCAGCACACGCTGGTCGACATCATGCGCTTGTACGAGCTGTGGACGCTGGCGCGTCAACTTGAGCATGTCGAGGGTGATTTCCTCGAGGTTGGCGTGTGGCGCGGTGGCTCCGGGTGCTTGCTGGCAATGGCCGGTCAGCGTGAGGGGCGTAGGGTGTTCCTGGCTGATACGTTCACTGGCGTGGTCAAGGCCGGGGCACAGGACACCAACTACCGCGGCGGCGAGCATGCCGACACCGGTGTTGATCTGGTTCTGGAGTTGGCCAAGCGTTGCCAAGTGCAAGACAGCGTGCGCGTGCTGGTCGGCATGTTCCCAGAGCGCAATGCCGAGCAGGTCAGTGACAGGCTGGCGTTACTGCATATCGATGTGGACGTTTTCGAGTCCGCCCGCGATGTATTGCTTTGGGCTGCCCCCAGGCTCGTGCGCGGCGCCGTGGTGGTGTTCGACGATTACGGGTTCTACGGCTGTGAAGGGGTGACGCGCATGGTCGATGAGTTCGTCGCGCAGAACAGCGGGTATCGCTTCCTGCATAACCTCAATGGGCATGCCGTGCTGATCAAGGTAGCGGATCATGGCGAATGAGTTCGGCTACGACCACCTGCTGATCTATGGGGGCAGGCTCGCCGGGCGGCGTGTACGGGACTACCTGGCTGCTCGTGGGCAGCGCGTGGATGCTTTTCTCGATCGCGATGAAAGCCTGGGTGAAGTGGACGGTGTGCCGGTCTTCAGCGCTCAGGGCTGGGCTGCCAGGCATGACCCGGCTAAAGCCTGTGTGCTGATCGGGGTGTTCAACGCCCATGTGGATACCAAGACCATTTTCGATGATCTGGAGGCGTTGGGGTTTGGCCGTCTGGTCAGCCTGGTCGAGTTCGTACGCCTTTATCCAGAAGACCAGCCATTTCGTTACTGGCTGGTTGCCCCCGCATTCTATGAACAGCATGCACCGCGTATTGCAGCGTTGCGCGCTGCGCTTGAGGATGAAGCCAGCAAGCAGCTGTTGGACGCAATCGTCGAGTACCGCACCCTGGGTGATCCGCGTTGCCTTCCTGCGGTTACCGGCCAGCAGTATTTCCCGGCAGACCTGCCGCGCTTGCCAGAACCACTGCGCTTTATCGATTGCGGTGCCTACGTCGGCGACACCGTTGAGGAATTGCTGGCTGCCGGGTTTGCCTTCACCAGCCTTGCGACATTCGAACCGGATCTGGATAACTACCGCCAGCTGACGGCGCAGCTTGGCAAGGTGCCGGGCGCGATCCACTTCCCTTGCGGCGTGTCCGACAGCAACCGCTTGAGCGGATATGACCCCAGCCTGGGGGCGGGTGGTCACCTGGTCGAATCTGGCGGCAATCCGGTGTGCTGTGTGCGCCTGGATGATGCCTTGCCGGGATTTGCGCCGAACTTCATCAAGATGGATATCGAAGGCGAAGAGCCGGCAGCGCTGCGCGGCGCGCAGGCGCTGCTGCGTACACATCGCCCGCACCTGGCCATCAGCATCTATCACCGTGCGGAGCACCTCTGGGAAATAGCCGAGCAGTTGCAAGGCTATGCGTTGGGCTACCGCTTCTACCTGCGCTGTCACTCGCCCAGTACCTTTGATGCAGTGCTCTACGCGATACCTGGAAAGCCGTGAGCAGCAACTCTGCTTTTTCATCAGCGAAATGCCTGGCGGTCGCTTTGCAAGGAAATTGGACGTGCGGTCAATGAATAAACCTTCGACGATAGACGAGCCAGTCGTTATCTACGGTGGCGGTCAGATAGGTGTTGGTTTTTGCCGGCGCTTGATGCAAAGCGGCGTGAATGTTCGCGCCATCATCGATCGCAATCCGCAAGGCGTAACGAATGCGCCGGTCCCGGTGATGACGGTGGAGGCGTGCATTCAAAGCAATGGCAATGCGCTGGTGTTCGTGGCGATAGGCAATGGCCTTGCCCACCCGGCCATTGCACGTGCCTTGCACAGCGTCGGCTACAACAGGGTATTGCACCTGCCTGTGTTTCTTCGTGGGGAAAGGGCGGCGGCCATGACGCAGGCATGGAACGCATTTTATTCGGGTGACTATGCAGTGCCGTTCTGCAGTTTTGACGAACTGTATACCGTACGTGCCGGCGACTACCTGTTGAGCGCGTTTTCAGATTATGTGACTGCCATCGTGCACAAGGACTATGTCTATACCGTAAGGCGTTCCTACGAAGGCATCGAGCACGATTACGCTGATTACTTCAAGTGGCAAGGCCAGGAACAGGACGTTATCGACAAGGCGACCAATGTCCGCCTGGATGATCCGGCGGTCAAGGCGCTGCTGCCTTGTGATGAATTGTTTACCCAAGAGCAATTGGATTTCTATCGCGCGAAAACCTTCTTTGATATGGGGCACTATTATCGCGAGGCTGCGTCGGTCGCGGTGTTTGATGGTGCCTCGCATCGTTTCAATATCCTCGATGGCTCTCACCGCGCCTTCTACCTGGAGCGTCAGGGCTTCGATGGCATTCCGCTCAAAATGAAGCGAGCGGAGTGGGACGCTTATTTCAGAGAGCACCAGGCGCAGGCGCTGATGGATTATTGCAGGCAGTTGCAATCGCTCCCGGCTGTGGTCAAGCATCCGGCGTTCATGTCATTCCCGGTACTCGAGCGTGAGCCAGACGCTGAGTTCCTGCGCCTGCTCGAAGGGGTATGCCCGCTATGATGCTGACGTCTGATACGCCGGTAGTTCTGTACGGTGCCGCCCATCGTGGAACGATGGTCTCGCGCTACCTGAAGGGGCGCTGCAATGTTATCGGCTTTATTGACAAGCGTGCTGCCGAGATAGCCCATCACGAGGGGCTGCCGGTCAGCCGTGTCGCCGATGCAGATAAAGCGGCACTGGTTATCGTCTGTGTAAACAATATTTTCGAGCACGAAAGCATTGCACTGAGTTTGGCGGCAGAGGGTTTCGAGCGGGTTGTCTTTTGCCCGGTAAACGGCTCCAACATGGCGTGGCGATCCGCTGAAGAGCGGGCGCAGATGGCAAGTGTTCACAACGCTATCATCGACGAGCAGCTGACCCTGCCCGTCGAAGTTCCCGCGTTGCATGGGCTGTTTCGTCCGGAGTACAAGGATGATGCGCTGATCAGTGCCGACGACGGTGAGGTGCTGGCGTGGATACCCGCCTGGTTGGTCTGTGCACGCCGAAACGGCAATGGGCTGTTCAAGGACAGCCCGGTGTTTACCCTGTTCCCCTACCTGGAGCTGTTCAAGTGGTTCGATGGCGAGGCTGACGCAACCCCGAACCATTACCTGGACCTCTACTGTCGCAACGCGGCTGATCAATTCGGTATCGCGCAGACAGACGCGTGGGTGGAAAACGTGCTTAGAAGCCGTAGGCAGGTGTATGAGCGCATGCGGCAAACCGAGTCGGTCGATCCCTTGTTCTTTGTGAATCATGCGGTCAACGCGGATTGGAATAGTGATGAAAGTCACTTCAACATGGACAGCGGCAAGCACCGTGCAGCGTTCCTGATCCATCGCAAGCGCTCACTGGTTCCGCTCAAGCTAGCCAATGCGGACTATGAGGCCTACCTCAATCGGCCTGCGTTGAAAGCACTGATCGATTGCATGCTGCGCTCAAACATCACCGAGCTGCCTTATCCGGTGATGCATTCGTACTTTCTGAGAGTTCCCTATCGGGCAGACAGTGCTTTTTATGAGACGTTGCTGAAGTCATGCCGTGCCCTCGTGCTGAAAAATTTCAGTGAGACCGGCAGGGTTAGCCTTAGCGGCGTTCGACTGCGGGCAGAAAGCGCTGATCTTGAGCCATTGGCTCAAGCGTTTGCCGTGCTGGGGTGTTCAGTTCAGCACGGTTATCAAGAAAGCGAGTTTGATCGAGCTGTCAGGGATTTGTATCGCATTTCCGATCGCTTCGCACGGTCGGGCGATGTGCCGCAGGCGTGTGATTTTGTACTGGATGAGTGGGTGGCTCGATAATGCGTGCGCAACTAATTGATGTGTGTGCGAAGCCTGATTTGCAGCAGCAGGTGGACGATGTCATTGAGCGAATGGAGCGGCACTGTCCAGTGCGCATTGTGTGCTACTCGCTGATGGGCTCCATACCTCTTGGTATGGGCAATGCTTCGTCTGATTATGATTTGCTGGCATTTTACCAGCCGCAGAAGGCCATAAGCTCAGATCAGTACGACGTTATCAATAATAAAACCCCTCTGCTGGGGGCGGCGCATATTGCCGGGCAGGTGAATATACTGCTGGCGGATAGTGAGTTGTGTTCGTTGAAATTTGTGGATATGCCTGAGGCGGCTTTCGCTCAGGGCTACCCTCATCACCTGAACTCACTGACAGTTCATGATCGTGCGTTTGATATTTCTGTGGTGCCTGGTAACACCTCACCCAAGGTGGCCTCGATTTTTTCCGATATGTTTTATTACGGTGGCGGTGTACTGACCGATCGCCTGGGTACCGTCCGAGATAATTTTTCGGAGATGAAGCACTTTCTGCGCGTCTATGATTTTTGCAAGCGCCGGTTTGTGACAACGTATGGGCGGCTTCAGTACTACCTTGTCGAGCCAGGCAATGTCAGGCTGCGTACCTATTTGCAAAGCATCAACGATATATTGGCGATTGAGTATGCGCTCGATCGTCTCGATGTGCCGCCGGCTGATGTTTCGGTGATGTTGAATTATCTTGATGATGCGCAGGTGCTGGATATTGCCCGGCGCTATGTCGAGATTAACAGCAGTGCCACGATTGCAAAGGAAAAGCTACTGCTTGATCCAAGCCCAATCTTGAATCAATGGATTTCCGAGAGGCTGGAGCGTATAAGGCCACGTTTGGTGGATTTTTACCCGCAACGCGCACATGCACTTTTCAACGTCGTTATTGATTGACAAGGGCGAGCGCATTTTTTCAGGTGTTTGGTTGATTTTTTGTTGCAGGATGGCAGCCCCTGGCCGTTCTGATCTGTTAGGCAGGTAATAAGATGAATGCTGGCTTGTCCTTGTGCGGTGCCGATTTTTCCAAGATGCAGAAAGGTGGCATCTATTCCTTCGCACTTGCGTCAGGCCAGCGTGTGCCGGTTTGCTGGTCGGATGCGCTTCTGCGTGATGCTCAAGACCACATCGTGGTCAGGCAGCCATCAAGGCTGCAGGCGCTATCGCGCCTTGATGACTACCCCAATATCAGGCGCTTGCTGGACGCGCAGGCCGGCCTGGCCGATTTGGCGGCGTTCAAGCGCCAGGCTCGCGACTGGCTGAATGAGGGGTTCTATATCTTTGGCGCCTTCAAGGTCGGTTTGCGCTTGGCACGTCACGCGCAATTGCTCAATCTTGAAGTCAAAGGATTTATCGACAATGACCGGACCAAGGACGGTGGTTCATTGGAAGGGCTTTCGATCTCTCATCCTTCCAGTCTTTCGCTTGAGAACGCCGTCGTCGTTGTTGCCAGTGGCCGGCATGGCAACGCCATTTCCAGGCAATTGAGCCAGGTGCCGGGGATTCGTCTGGTCAACATGCACGAGTTTCTGTACGCACTTGATGGCCCGGGGCCGGGCTTGGGTTGCGAGCAATTTTCAAGTTTTGTCGAAGCGCCGTTGCGTGACCCTTGGCGCTTCATCTCCGCGTTCCTGTGCCTGGATGATGAGCCGTCACGCCAGGTTTTTGATGCGTTGATTGGCATGCGAACTCGCCTGTCGATCGCCTGTGCAGAACAGGCCAAGTCGCCTTGGGATGAAGAGTATTTCGACAAGGCATTTGTACGGCCTGAACAAGCGGCGCGCTTTGTGGACGCCGGTGCAGCAGCGGGCGATACCCTGCATCGCCTGGAGAAACATTTTGGGCCGGTCGAGCAGGCTTGGCTGTTCGAGCCCGAGTTACCGGCGTACTACGAAGCGCTCAAGAGTGTCGCCAATCGCCCTGATGTCTGGCTGTTCAACATGGGGCTGGACGAAGTGCCCAGCCGAGCTGTCTATCAGCCTGAATTGACGTATGACATTGCCGGCGAGTTGAGCAGTGATGTGCCCGCAAACATCACTTCTTTCATACAGGGCGTGCCTCTGGATGCCGTGGTGCCGGGCAAAGTTGGCTTGTTCAAGCTCGACATCGAGGGCATGGAAGCCTCTGCCTTGCGGGGGGCGCGTACGATCATCGAGCGCGACAAGCCCGTGTTGGCTGTCTGTGCCTACCATCGTTCCGACGATTATTGGTGCTTGATGGATGAAGTGCAGTCCATCCGCGGTGACTACAGAGTGGGCATTCGTCTATACGCGGACATCCTCGAAGACATCACCTTGTATTTCTATTAGGGCAACAGGCCGCGGCGGCATCTCTACCCCTCGTTCCCAATTACTATGAGCCCCTGACGCCAATGCCTAGTTTCTCCTTGCCTTCACCCATTATCAGCAGCGCGTTGCAGGCCATTCCCTCCACGCTGGGTTTGCACAACGCGCTGGCTGGGCAGCATGTGTTGGTCACCGGCGGTACAGGCTTTTTTGGCTTGTGGTTGTTGGCGTTGTTTCAACAACTGAACCAGCAAGGCGCAGGGGTGACGGTCACGGTTCTGTCACGCAACCCATCGCGTTTTCTCGATGCACAGCCCGGTTACCGTGATTGCGCCTGGCTGCATTGGGTCAGCGGTGACGTGCGTGAACTGCTGGCCGTTCCGGGGCAGCCTGTGAGCCTGATTATTCATGCGGCAACCGAGACGTCCTCGGCGGCTCATGGCAAACCGTTGGAAATCTTCGACACCATCGTCACCGGCGCGCGCCGGGTATTCGACTTGGCGGTGCGTACTCGGGCCCGCGTGCTCCTGACAGGCTCGGGTGCACAGTATGGGGCTTTGCGGGCAGGTGCAGATCAGGGCGCCGGGGTCGCCGAAGGCTTCACTGGCGCTTGTGCCAGCAACAGTGCAGGGAGTGCCTATGCCGAAGGTAAACGGGCACAGGAAACCTTGGGCGCGATTTATGCACAGACTCACGGCATTGACGTAATCATGGCGCGTTGCTTTGCCTTTTCCGGGCCAGGCCTGCCGCTCGATGGCCATTTTGCCATTGGCAACTTTGTTCGTGATGCCCTGTGTGCGGATCAGGTCGTGATCCGCTCTTGTGGCACCGCAGTCCGCAGTTACTTGCACGGTGCAGATTTGGCCGCCTGGCTGCTGGCGTTGCTGGTGAGCGGCAAAGCCGGCGAAGCCTACAACGTGGGCTCCGATCAGGCGATCAGCATTGCTGATCTGGCACATCGCGTTGTCGCGCGAGTGGCACCAGGAAAACAGGTGTTGATCATGGGGCGTACCGAGGGTACGGCTCCTTCGTTTTATGTACCGGATATCAGCCAGGCCCGCGGGGTGGGGCTGGATGTCTGGACCAACCTGGATCAGTCGATCGACAGCATGGCTGTCTGGGCGAAATCCGTGGGTTATGGCATTTGAATTTCAACGAGGCTGCGTGTGAGCGAGGCCGTGACAGAGGGGATGCGTGATGGATTGGGCCTCAATTGCAGGCGGTAGTTGCCAGGGTGCGCCTTGGCGAGTGGGTATCGCCGGGGTTCAGCTGGGGCAGGAGCAAAAGGCATTCCTCATCAGCGATGAGCAATGGCAGAAGCTGCAGGCCCTATTTCCTCTTGGCCCGTTGCAGGCCTATGGCAACGGCAACGGCCTTGTCTTCGAACGAATCGCTGTATCGGACGTCGCCGGTCACCATGACAGTGTGCTGCTGATTGAGCTGGCTTATGCAGGCACGGGGGAGCTGACTTTATCCTCCGCTACGCGTAGCTATCTGATGCGGCTAGAGAGCTCGGTGGATGACGCGCAGTTGTTCGAGCAGTTCGACAGAGTCTTTTTACCTGCCAAAGAGGCGTTCACAGGCCAGCACCTGGTGCGACTCAATCAGCCGCTGGAACTGCCGCTTGCTGAATTGGACTCGCGCCCTGCTTTCAAAGGAAAGGCCTGTGTGCTTGGGCGCGACGATATCGAGTTGCAGCGAGCGCACTTTGCGCTGTGCGATCATGAGCCCGAATTAGCTGATTGGTTGTCCCCTCAGTGGCAGTCTTGCCTGTTGTCGGGCACCGTGCCTGTACATACCGCAGCCACTTCGCTGCCAGAGTGGTTCCCGCGTGATTGCTATGTAGACGGCAGTGTATTTAGCAATAGAGCAGACTTGTTCGCTTTCCTTGATGGCATGGCATGGGCGGAATACGAGGCACTGGCGAGTCGCCTGCGGTCGTTTCTCATGCAGGGCAGTGCTCGGCCGGATGAGCGAATTTATCCTTACACCGTCGATTTCTGGATCAATGCGCTGACGTCGGG
The DNA here is from genome assembly GCF_049310485.1 of Pseudomonas sp. GZD-209. Taxonomy (NCBI): domain Bacteria; kingdom Pseudomonadati; phylum Pseudomonadota; class Gammaproteobacteria; order Pseudomonadales; family Pseudomonadaceae; genus Pseudomonas; species Pseudomonas sp. GZD-209. Next base: position 4,464 of record NZ_JBMOWQ010000061.1, on the reverse strand, counting down.
CATTGCGCTGGACGCCTCTGAGGTGCGTGGTGTTGCGCCGTTATTGAGCGTCGTGATTCCGGCCTATAACTATGGTCGGTATTTGGGGCAGGCGGTACGGTCCGTATTGGATCAGGGTGTCGAGGGCATTGAAGTCCTGGTTGTGGACAATGCTTCGACGGACAACACGCAATCGGTCATGGCCGAGTTTTCGTCTGATACGCGGGTGCGCTACATGCGCAACCGACGAAATTTCGGGGCCGGAAACAGTTCTCAGAATGGCTTTTGGGTCGCCAAGGGCAAATACATAGTCTTGTTCATGGCCGACGATTATATGAATCCCGGTCATGTCATGCGCCTGCTCCCTATTCTGGAAAGCAATGCGCAGCATGCCCTGGGTTACAGCCCAATCTGTTGGGTTGATGAGCAGGGCGATCCTGTAGAAGGGCCTAGCCACCCCGGCCATCGCAGTGAAGATTACAGTGGCGGGCGTAATGAGGTTGCGGACCTTCTGATTTACGACAGCTATATCACCCCCTCTGCGGCGATCATTCGCCGGGACGCCTTTTTCAAGGCTTGGCGCCGTGATGTCAGAATTCGTGGATCGGGTGACTGGCAGCTCATGGTTCAGCTTGGGGAGTTGTTCCCTGACTTCGTTTTCACCACCGTGCCGGGTGTGAGCTATCGCGTTCATGCGGCGCAGCACTCCCATGAGTTCTATGTTTCCTCGGCGCCGCTGGAAGGGCATACCTGTATTCTCGAGGGCGTATTCGAACGTGGCAACGAGGGGCACCTGAAAGGCTATGAGCGTGAGGTTGCTGCTCATCTCAAGCGCAGGCTGACGCTTTATCCGCACGAGCAGGGTACTGCGTTGGGCAAGCGGGTGCGGCAGCTGTGCGGGCGTCTGGAAGCCTTGGCTGAAGACGCTGAGCGGGCGATGTTCTCCATCATTGTCACCACGTTCAACCGTCCCGAACTGCTCAGGGATGCGCTGAACAGTATTGGCCGGCAGTCCTTCAAGGACTTCGAAGTCATCCTGGTCAATGACAACGGCAACCCGGTCGAATCGCTGCTGGCTGGGTACGATTTCCCTGTCACCTATATCCGCCAAGGTCGTAACCGCGGCCCAGCCGCTGCCCGTAATAGCGCCTTGCGACTAGCCCGTGGCCGGTATGTCGTCTATCTGGACGATGACGATCTGTATCTGCCTGGCCATCTTGAAGCATTGGCTACAGCGCTGGCTGAGCACCCCGACACTGTGGTGTATACGGATGCTGTGTTCGTTGAGGAAACGATAGCGGCGGGCAAGCGCAGCGAGGTGGCGCGTGAGCAACGCTATCCCCACGAGGCGTACTCCAGGGAGCGTTTGCTGGTTAACAACTACATCCCAGTCAACACCTTTGCCTGCCCACGTGCACTTGCCCTTGCGGTGGGCGACTTCGACGAATCGCTGGCAGGTTTGGAGGATTGGGATTTCCTCATGCGTTTGAGCGCTCGCAGCGCATTCAACCATATTCATTGCGAGACAGTGGAAGTGCGCATGCGCCGGGATGTCAGTGCACCTGCACGGCGTTCGGAACAGGCACTCAAAGATTACCCCGCGCTTTACCGCGAGTTGTATGCACGCCATTGCGACTACGGTAGCGAAGAAATCAAGCGCGGGCGCCAGCAAATGCTGGAGCATTTGAGTGGAGAGCCCAAGGCAGCGACACTGCAGGACTGGCTGGACGAACGCGTTCCGGATGCCATGCAGAGCCGTCTGATCGAACAGCGTCTGCAAGCGCATCAGGGCGGTCCGGTGATCGGGATCATCGTGCTGGACGCTGATGGCCGCATGGATGCATTGAATGCCTCCGTGCAAAGCTTGAGTCGCGATAACTGCCTCTATGCCACAGTGAAAATCATCGCGTTGACAGCAGGGGAGGCGCCCTCGACCGGGCTGCAGAACGAACTGCATTGCTTGCGACTGACTGATGCCAGCCTGAGCGACCAGCTCAACCAGGTGGTTCAGGCAGGTGAGTTCGACTGGTTCATGCTGGTAGAGGCGGGGAGTGAGTTCACTGCGAGCGGCTTGCTGATTGCTGCGCTTGATCTGTTGGCAGCGCCAGGCTGTCGGGCAGTTTACGGTGATGAAGCGCTGCGTGCCGGTGGCGCGGAAATTGGCGCTGCGCTGCGTCCTGATCTGAACCTTGATCTGCTGCTCAGTTTGCCGGCGAGCATGTCGCGCCACTGGCTGTTCAACCGTCAGGTGTGGCTGGAGATGGGTGGCTTCCGTCAGGAGGCGGGCCAGGCAATCGAGCTGGATTACATCCTGCGCCTGATCGAGTCAGCCGGTTTCGAGGGGCTGGGGCATATCAGCGAGCCGCTGTTGATCAGCAATGCCCCGTCGCTGCGCGACTGCCCGGATGAGCGCGGGGTGATCCTGCGTCATTTGCATGCACGCGGTTTTGCCCAGGCTCGCGTCGAGTCTCGTTTGCCCGGGCGTTATGACCTCGACTACGGCGCCTCCAGCGACGCATCGGTCAGCATCCTGATCCTGCTTCAGGGCAACAGCCCGGAGCGGGCGCAGCGTTGCATGGAAACCATTCTGGAGAAGAGCACCCATCGCAACTACGAGGTGCTTCTGCTGGCGTCGAATGATGCCGGCCCTGCGGTGAACAGCTGGCTCGACGGTGTTGCCCAGCTCGGTGTCGATACCATTCGTTGCATGCGTTTCCCTGGCGGGATGGCACCGGCGCGCATGCGCAACCAGGCCGCCGCGCAGGCACGTGGTGACTTCCTGCTGTGGCTGGACGAAGGCGCTGCCGTACTCGATAGCGATTGGTTGCAGCAGATGCTCAACCACGGCATGCGCCAAGAAGTCGGCGTAGTGGGGGCCAAGCTGGTAGCGGGGGAGGCAACCATCAGCCATGCCGGTTTCGTGCTCGGCCTGAACGGCCCGGTTGGTGAAGCCTTTGCCGGTCAGCCGATGGATGCCCCTGGTTACATGCAGCGTCTGCAGATCGACCAGAACTATGTCGCGGTGAGCGGCAAGTGCCTGCTGGTGAACAAAGGCCTGTTCCAGGAGCTGGGCGGTTTCGACGAGGCGCCTGAGCTGCAGCGTTGGACCGATGTCGACCTGTGCCTGCGTTTGCACCGTGCCGGCTACCTGAACGTCTGGACGCCGCGTGTGCAGTTGCTGCTCAGCGAGGATGCCGCAACGCCGGCCAGCGCCGAGGAAGAAGACGCCTTGTATGCACGCTGGCTGCCTGCACTGGCGCGAGATCCGTTCTACAACCCGAACTTCTCGCTGTCGTGCGCCAATGGCTTCGGCCTGGAGTGCGCCGAGCTGAGCTGGCGACCGTTGTCGTCCTGGAAGCCGCTGCCGACGATCCTGGCCCATGCGGCGGATGAGGGGGGGTGTGGCAATTACCGGGTTATCCAGCCGCTCGCTGCGCTCAAGCGCGAGGGGCTGGCCGAGGGGCAGCTGTCCTGGGCTCACCTGACGCCAGCTGAGCTTGAGCGTTACCAGCCGGACAGCATCGTGCTGCAGCGCCAGATTGGCGATCAGCAGATTGAGCACATGCGCCGGATGCACGCGTTTTCAGGGGCGTTCAAGGTCTTCGAGCTGGACGACTATTTGCCTAACCTGCCGCTGAAGAGCGTGCACAGGGCGGAGATGCCCAAGGATATTTTGCGCGCCCTGCGCCGCGGCCTGGCGTATGTGGACCGCTTCGTCGTCTCTACGCAGCCGCTGGCCGAGGCCTTCGCTGGTCTGCATGGCGACATCCGGGTGGTGCACAACACCTTGGATGGCCGTTTCTGGAAAGGCCTTGAAGCCCAACGCCGGCAGTCGCGCAAGCCGCGTGTCGGCTGGGCGGGTGGGGCGAGCCACTCCGGCGACCTGGAAGTGATCGCCGACGTAGTCAAGGAATTGGCCAACGAGGTGGAGTGGGTGTTCTTCGGCATGTGCCCGGATAAGCTGCGGCCCTATATCCATGAGTTCCACGAGGGTGTTTCGCTTGAGAATTACCCGCAGACGCTGGCCAGAATGAATCTGGACCTGGCCCTTGCGCCCGTGGAGCAGAACCTGTTCAACGAGTGCAAGAGCAACCTGCGCCTGCTGGAGTACGGCGCCTGCGGTTTCCCGGTGATCGCCAGCGACCTGCGTTGCTACCAGGGATACAACGACTTGCCAGTGACCTTGGTGAAGAACCGTTTCCGTAGCTGGGTGGAGGCCATCCGCATGCACATCAGCGATCTGGACGCCACGGCCAAGGCGGGCGATGCACTGCGCAATGCAGTGCTGGGTGGCTGGATGCTAGAAGGCGACAATCTGAGCAATTGGCACAAGGCCTGGCTGGCGGACTGATCCCGGCTTGACGCCCTCGCTCTTTCCGGTGAGGGCCTGGCGGTGAGCCTGTTCCGGCCTCTTCGCGGGTAAACCCGCTCCCACATGTGAGTACTGCGCTGTACTTGTGGGAGCGGGTTTACCCGCGAAGAGGC